>NZ_MKSS01000309.1:0-7805 GCF_001897365.1 Hydrogenophaga sp. 70-12 | reverse complement strand
CGCTGTCCATTCTCCTCATCGTGCCCATGGGCCTGCTCGCGGCCATGACGGGGGTGTGGCTGGACGGCGGGGACAACAACGTCTTCACGCAGATCGGGCTGATCGTGCTGGTGGGCCTGTCGGCGAAGAACGCCATCCTGATCGTCGAATTCGCGCGCGAACTGGAGTTCGCGGGCCGCACGCCGGTGCAGGCCGCCATCGAAGCCAGCCGCCTGCGCCTGCGACCCATCCTCATGACCTCGCTGGCCTTCGTCATGGGCGTGCTGCCCCTGGTGCTGGCCAGCGGCGCCGGCGCCGAGATGCGCTCGGCCATGGGCGTGGCGGTGTTCGCCGGAATGATCGGCGTGACCGCCTTTGGCCTCTTCCTCACGCCGGTGTTCTACGTGCTGCTGCGCCAGCTGACGGGCAACCGCCCCCTGCGGCAACACGGGGAGACACCCCACTTCAAGGGCTTGGCCAGCGGCGGCGCCGACGCCCGGCCCCTGCCCGCGGCCCCGGTCACGCATTGAAGGATTTCCACCATGAACACCATCAACCGCCTCCTGCCGCTGGCCGTCGCCCTGGTGCTGGCCGGCTGCGCCACCGCGCTGCCGCCGCTGCCCGCGTCGGTGGACACGCCGGCGCAGTTCAAGGAACAAGGCCCGGCCGCGCAGGCCACGGACCCTGCGCAATGGACCATCGCCCCGCCCGCCGAGGCCCAGAGCCGGGGCACCTGGTGGAAGGCCTTCGGCGATCCCGTGCTCGATGCACTGATCGAGCGCTCGGCCGTGGGCAACACCGACATCCAACAGGCCGCCGCGCGGCTGGCCCAGGCGCGCGCGCTGCTGCGCGGCGCACAGGCCGAGCGTGCGCCACAGATCGGCGCGGGCGCCTCGGCGGACCGTGGCGCGGGCGCCAACACCGCGAACGGTTCGACGCCGGCCACACTGCTGCAAGCCGGCCTGAACCTCTCATACGAAGTGGACCTGTTCGGGCGCCTGGCCCGCGCGCAGGACGCCGCTTCACTGGATGCGCAATCGCGCCAGGCCCTGCTGCAGAGCACGCGCCTGCTGGTGCAGGCCGAGGTGGCGCAGACCTACCTGGCCCTGCGCGCCACCGACACCGAGCGCGCCCTGATGCAGGACACCGCCAACGCCTACACCGACACCCTGCGCCTGACGCAGCGCCGCTTCGAGGCCGGTGACGTGGCCGAGCTGGACGTCATCCGCATCCAGACCGAGCAGGCCGCGACCGAGGCCGAGGTCATCGCGCTGGAGCGCACACGAGCCGAGCTGGAACACGCGCTGGCCGTGCTGCTGGGCGAGCCCGCCTCGGGCTTCGCGCTGGCCCCCACCGCCACGGCGCGCACGTTGCCGGTGATCCCGCCCGGCGTGCCCGCCACCGTGCTCGCGCGCCGGCCCGACGTGGCCGCGGCGCAGGCCTCGCTGCTGGCCGCGCAGGCCCGCGTGGGCGTGGCCCAGGCCGCCTGGTTCCCGCGCGTGTCGCTCACCGGCGCGGCGGGCTTTGCCTCGCCGGAGCTGGGTGATCTGTTCCAGTGGTCCGCGCGCTCCTGGGGCGTGGGCGCGCTGCTGTCGCTGCCGCTGTTCGACGGCGGCCGGCGCCAGGCCGGCGTGCAGAACGCGCAAGCCGAGTTCGACGCGGTGGCGGCGCAGTACCGCGGCCAGGTGCTCAACGCCCTGCGCGAGGTGGAGGACCAGTTGTCTTCCCTGCGCCTGCTGCACGAGCAATCGCTGGCCCAAGGCCGCGCGGTCAACGCCGCGCAGCGCGCCAGCGCGATCTCCGAGACGCGCTGGCGCAACGGGCTGGTGAGCCAGCTCGAGCTGCTGGACGCGCGCCGCAACGAACTGTTCAACCGCCGCCAGGCGCAGCGCGTGGAGGCGGCGCGGCAGCAGGCCACGGTGCGGCTGATCCGGGCCTTGGGTGGGGGATGGGGGACAGGCGAGCCGCAGCGCGGCTGAGCGATGGCGCGGCGCCCCACTCTGGGGCCTCGACGCCACGAAAGGGGGCTTGCGTCAAAACCCCATCATTCGGACGAACTCGCCCACCTCGCGCCGCGGTGTCTCAAAGCCGTTCACCGCCGCGCGCTCGTCGCGGTAGCCGAGCGACATTCCGCACACCGTCACCTGCCCCTCGGGCAGGCCGAGCACCGGCGCGATCACCGCGTGGTACGGCGCGAAGCTCACCTGCGGGCAGGTATCGAGCCCGCGCGAGCGCGCCGCGAGCATCACGCTCTGCAGGTACAGACCCAGGTCCAGCCAGCTGTGCGGCTTCAGGCAGGCGTCGATGCTGAAGATGAGGCCCACCGGCGCGCCGAAGAAGCCGAAGTTGCGCCGCGTCTGGCGTGCGCGCGCGGCGGCGTCCATGCGGTCGATGCCCAGGGCCTGGTAGTAGCGCGCGGCGAAGTCCGCCTGGCGCGCGCCGTAGGCCTCGGGCAGCGGTGTGGGGAAGTGGTGGGGCGGCGGGAGCTCGCCGCTGTCGAAGACGGCGGTGATGGCCCCCTCCACCTCGCGGATGGCCTTGCCGGCCAGCGCATAGACCTGCCAGGGCTGCGTGTTGGAATTGCTCGGCGCGCGACTGGCCACGCGCAGAATTTCCAGCACCGTCTCGCGAGACACCGCTTCGTCTCGGAACGCGCGCACCGAACAGCGCGAGCGCAGCAGGCCGTCGAGGCAGGCGGTGGTGTCGTCGATGGACAGCGTCATCGCGCGCCCCCGTCCGGTGCCGGGTGGTAGGCGATGCGCCCGGCCGGCAGGAAGAACAGCGCGATCACCGCGCCGCCCTTGGCCTCGGGGTAGTGGTGGCTGCCGGGCGGTGGCGCGGTCCAGCCCGCTTCGCACCAGCCATTCGGGCCCGCCAGCGCGGCGCCCGGCGTGACGGGGATCACCATATTGAATTCGCCGTAAGGGTGCGCGTGGTATTGCCCGCGGTAGCTGCCTTCGGGGTTGCCTTGCGTGTTGCCCCGGCTGTCCATGTACACGGCGGTGATGCTGAAGTGGTGCGTGCGCGCCGAGGGTTCGAGCAGGCGGCTGCGGCGGTAGATGGGTCCATCGATCTCGATGTTGGCGGCCCAGCCATCGGCCACGCCCCGCTTGATCAGTTTTGCCAGCGTGTCGAACAGCGCGCTGCCCGGGCCACGTTGCGCGTTGAGCCAGCGCTCAACCTCGGTGCCGGCCGTCATGTCCTTCACCTCGGCGAGAAAGGGCAGGCAGCACGCGATGAGTTCCTCGCGTTCGCGGATGTCGGTGTCCGGGTTCATCTCACTCCTCCATGCGGAAGCCCGACGCGCGCACCACCGGCGCCCAGGTCTCGCGTTCCTGGCGGATCTGGGCCGCGAACTCCTTGGGCGTGCGTGCGCGCACCTCCAGCCCGACCTTCTCGAAGCCGGCGCGCAGAGCGGCGTCCCGGCTGGCCTTGTCGATGGCGGCGTGCAGGGCGTTGACGGTGTCGGCCGGCGTGCCCGGTGGCGCGAAGACACCATAGGTTTCCGCGCCGCGAATCTGGCCCAAGCCCTGCTCGGCGAACGTGGCGACGTTCGGCAGGAAGCGCGAGCGCTGCTCGCCCGTCACACCCAGAATCCGAACCTTGCCCTGCTGCACATAGGGCAGGAAGTCGGCGACGAAACCGAAATAGGCCGGGATCTGCCCGCCCAGCAGGTCCTGCATGGCGGGGGCCGATCCGCGATAGGCGATGTGCTCCAGCTTCAGGCCGCCGGCCTCGGACAGCTGGTAGCCCAGGAAGTGCGCCACCGAGCCGGCGGCGGGCGAGGCGTAGAGCGCGGCGCCCGGCGTCTGGCGCACCCAGGCCACGTAGTCGGGCAAGGTCTTCACCGCGGCGGGGGCGTTGCCGCTGATGGCGAAGGCACAACCGGCCGTGACCAAAGAGGACACGGGCACGAAGTCGGCCTCGGCGTCGTACTGGAGCTTGGTGTAGACGTGCGGGTAGATCGTCAGCGCCGAGGTGTGCGTGCACAGCAGGGTGTTGCCGTCGGCCGTTTCGCGCTTGAGCTGGCCGTTGGCGATGCGCCCGGCCGCGCCGGCGCGGTTGTCGACGATGAAGGTTCGGCCTTCGCGGCGCCAGGCGTCGGCGAGGTGGCGCGCGGTGGTGTCCAGCGTGCCGCCAGCGGGGTAGCCCACCAACAGCTTGCCCGGGGTGTTGGCCAGCAAAGGCCAGGACGCGCCCGCGGCCGGCAGGGCCGCGAGCAACTGCGCGAAGGCGCGGCGGGAGAGTGTGTTCATGCGGGTCCTCTGCTTTCAACGGCAACCGATGTCCGTTGACCCGAATGCTGCGACGATTGCGGATTGCAGGGAACTGGTCTCTGTGCAATGGTTCGTTGCACAGCATTCATATCGGAGTGGGCAAGCATGAGCATCGGCAAGGTGGACCTCAATCTGCTGAAGGTCTTCGACGCGGTCTTTGAGGAGCGCAACCTGGTGCTCGCGGGGCGCCGGCTGCACCTGAGCCAGTCGGCCGTCAGCCACGCGCTGTCGCGGCTGCGCGAGGTGGTGGGCGATGAGCTCTTCGTTCGCACGGGGCGCGGCATGGTGCCCACCGGGGGTGCGCTGCGCATGGCGCCCGCGCTGCGCGACGCGCTGCGGCGCATCGAGGCCACGCTGGACGTGGCGCCATTCTCGGCGCGCGGCTCGCAACGCCAGTTCGTCATCGCGGCCAACGACCACGTCACCGCCGTGCTGGTGGCGCCGCTGGCGCGCAAGCTGCAGCGCGCCGCGCCGGGCGTGGACCTGGTCATCCGCCCGTCCACGCGGCTGGACCTGGCCGAGCAGATCGACCTTGGCCGCATCGATCTCGCGATCGGCATCTTCTCTCAGGTGCCACCGCGCATGAGCGCGCGCACCCTGATGTCGCAGGGCGAGGCGATCCTGATGCGCAAGGACCACCCGGCGTCGCGCGGCCGGCTCACGCTGACGGCCTTCGCGCGCCACCCGCTGGTCACCATCTCGGTGGGCGGGCAGGAAGAAGGCGCGGTGGACGGCTTCATCCTGGAGCGCGGGCTGGCGCGCCAGTCGGAGATGTTCGACCGCGGCGCGCTGCGCGAGGCGCTGGACGCGCAGGGAGTGCAGCCCCGCGTGCGCGTGACCGTGCCGCATTCGCTCGCGATCCCGGCGCTGCTGCGCGACAGCGACATGCTGTCCATCGTGCCGGCCTCGCTGGCGCGGGCGCTCACGCGCGGCGACACCGGCCTGGTGATGCGCCAGCCGCCCTACCCGGCCAGCCAGGCCACCACGCGCGCCGTCTGGCACAGCCGCCACGACCACGACGCCGCGCACACCTGGCTGCGCGACGCGGTGGCCGAGGTGGCGGGCGCGCTTGGTGAGCGGCGCGTGGCGAAGGCCTGAGGACCGCGGCCCGAGCTCAGGCCAGCACGTTCACCTGTGTGCCGACGCTGCCCGACGTGGCCAGAGGCAGCGCGCCGGTGACGCCTTGCAGCAGCGCCAGCGCGGCGCTGCCCTGCATGTCCATGGACTTGCGCAGCATGGCGAGTTGCACCTTCTGCGCCACGTCGGCTTGCTGGTTGGCCACGACGGCCTGGACCATGGCGGCGGGTGAAACGTCCACGGGAACTCCTGTTGCTGAATGCCTTGTTCCTGGTATCGGTCGGTCGCCCCCGTTCTTGAACCGCGCGCCCGGTTCAGCCCAGGCCGGGGCCCTCCCCCGCCTCCCGCGTCGCCTGCCGCATCAGCTCGATGAACCGCTGCGCCCCCAACCCCAGCGGCCGCTCCGCGTTCCACACCACGTCCACCCACAGGCGCAGCTGGTTGCTGATGTTGCCGAAGCGAATCTCGGTGAGCCCGCCCGCCGCCACCAGCGGCTCGATGAGGCGGCGCGGCAGGTAGGCCCAGCCCAGGCCGGCCTGCACCAGGCTCAGCGTGGCCAGGTGGCTGTCGGTGCGCCAGAGGTGGCGCGACAGCAGCATGCGCGGGTCGCGCCCACGCGGGTCGCGGCTGGCCACGGCGATCTGGCGGATCTCGATCAGGTCGTTGAGCTGCAGCGCGCCCTGGCGCGCCAGGGCCTCGGGGTGGTCGGCGGCGATGACGGCCACGAACAGTTCGGTGCCCAGCTCCTGGAAGCCCTCGCGCTCGTCGCTGCCCGGGCGCTCGAACACCAGGGCCAGCTGCGCCTCGCCGGCGTGCAACATGCGCAAGGCGTCGGCCTGCGGCGCCGACAGCACCTCCACCAGCAGCGCCGGAAATTCTTCGGCCAGCACCGCCAGCGACCGGCTCCAGGGCGCCGACAGCAGCTCGGGCGCGATGGCGATGGTGAGCTGGCGCTCCAGCCCCTGGTGCAGGGCCTGGGCGTGCGCGCCCAGGCGGCGCAGCTGGCTGGCGATCTGGCGCGCCTGCGGCTCCAGCGCGCGCGCCACGTCGGTGGGCCGGGGCTCGCGCGCGCGGCGGTCGAACAGCACCAGGTCCAGCTCGGCCTCCAGCTGCGCGATGGCCATGCTCACCGCCGAGGGCACGCGGCCCAGCTGGCGCGCGGCGGCCGAAAAGGAGCCGGTGTCCAGCACCGCCAGGAAGGTGCGCAGGTTGTCGCTGGTGAAGGCTATGGTCGCCCCTATCTGTCAGATTTTCTGAAATTATCTGACTTTTCCCTTCAGAAATGTGCGCATACAGTGCCCCCATCGCCCCCGCCCATCCGCCGCGGGGGCCACCCGAAGGATTCCCGACCATGCAAGGCATTCGACGCAAGATCGTCTACGTTTCCCTCTACGAGCTGTTCGCCATCGCCGCCTCCAGCGCCGGCCTGGCCCTGCTGTCCGACAGCGGCCTGGGCCACGCCAGCGTGGCGGCGGTCGCGGCCTCGGCCATCGCCGTGGTCTGGAACCTGGCCTACAACACCCTGTTCGAGCGCTGGGAAGCGCGCCAGGCCACCAAGGGGCGCGGCGTGGCGCGCCGCATCGCGCACGCCCTGGGTTTCGAGGCCGGCCTGGTGCTCATGCTGGTGCCGCTGTTCGCCTGGTGGCTGGGCGTGTCGCTGTGGCAGGCCTTCGTGCTGGACCTGGGCCTGATCGTGTTCTTTCTGGTCTACACCTACGTGTTCAACCTGGGCTTCGACCGCGTGTTCGGCCTGCCGGCCTCGGCCGCGCCGCAGCCGGCCCCGGGCGGCTGAGCCGGCTCAGGAATCCTGGAACAGGCTCTCCCGCACGCCCGAGACCTCGGGCAGCGGGAATTCCTGGCGCACCGCGCGCCCGAAGTAGCCCTGGCGCACGGCCTGGCTGGTCTGCCAGGCCGCGATGGTGGTCTGCGCCCGCTGCGCCTCGAGCAGGCGCATGGCCGGGGTGCGGAAGTAGATGATGAGCGCGGCCTCGCGCGGGTTGAAGCCTTCGCTCAGGCCCAGATCGATGACCGCCTGGCGCAGGTGCGAGGGCACCGTGTTCGACGGAATGCCCAGTTCGCCGAGGGCGCGGCTCAGGCCGAAACGAAACCACGCTTTCTTCAACATGAAGAAATTAGAGCATCGGGCCGCCGCGGCGCACCCCCGGGAAGCCCCTCACTGTCGCCCATCTGTAGGACCTAAGCCACTGATCTGTGGCGGCTCCGCCGCGCCTCAGCCCGCCGCGTCCAGGAAGCGCTCCACGCGATCGTTGAATTCGGCCGGTCGCTCGAAGTACGGCGAGTGCCCGCAGTTCGCCATGACCGCCGACTGCGACCGCGCGAAGTGCGCCGCGACGGCGCGAACGAGGTCCGGCGGCATCAGCGGATCGAATTCGCCGCCCAGCAGCAGCACCGGGCAGGCGATCCGCTTCAGCCGCTCGCGCGGCACGGCCATGGCCTCGCTGTTCAAGACCG
>NZ_MKSS01000308.1:0-1332 GCF_001897365.1 Hydrogenophaga sp. 70-12 | reverse complement strand
CCCGGCACGAAGGTGTTGGGCAGACCGTTGGCCTCCATGCGAAAGGCCATGTCGCGCGTGAGCGAGGTCTCGGACACCGCGCCCAGCACCGCGAGGTCGAGCATGTGGTCCTCGCCCAACCGGGCGGCCCGGGCGGGAAAGGCCGCGCGCAGCTCGCGCAGCACCGCCTGGCGCGCGTCGAGTTCCACGCGGTGGCGCTGGCCGTAGTCGAAGCCGACGGTCTCGACGCGCTCGAAACGCGCCAGCGCGTGCGCCAGGCAGGTGGTGGAGTCCTGGCCGCCGGAGAACAAAACCAGGGCGTGGGTGTGGCGGATGGATTCGGGCATGGGCGGGATGGTAGGGCTCAGTGGCCGCCTTCGCGCAGCAGCGCCATGGCGTGGCTGTCGACGGACACCCCGTCGACCCGGAAGGCGCCGCGCTGCAGGCCTTCGTGCGCGAAGCCCATGCGCTCGTACAGCGCGCGGGCATTGGGGTTGTCGGCCCGCACCGTCAGCTCGATGCGGGTGAGGCCCTTGGCCCAGGCGGCGGCGATGGCGGCCCGCATCAGGGCGGCGCCCAGGCCCTGGTGGCGCGCGCGGCGCACCAGACCGATGCCCAGGGTACCGACGTGGCGCCGGGCCTCGCCGAACACGGGCAGCACGTCGCACCAGCCCACCACCTCATCGTCGAGCAGGGCCACGACGTGCGGATGGCCCTGGTCCAGGCTGTCGCGAAAGAAGGCGAAGGTCTGCTCGCGCGGCGGCGCCTGCAGCAGGGCCAGGTAGCGCTTCTCGCGCGCCACCTCGTCGAGCACCTGGTGCAGGCGCTCGAAGTGGGCTTCGGTGAGGGGCAGGATGCGGGTGTTCATGGGCGCGGCGGTCGGGGATCGGGGACGGCAGAGGCACCCGCCTGCAGAAGGCGCAGGAGGGCATCGGCCTCGTAGGGGGTGCGCGCTTCGCACCAGCGCAGGTGGGCGAAGGTGCCGGCGTCCCGCAGGGCCTCGAACTCGCGCCGACGGCGGTGGAACGTGCTCAGGATCCACCACAGGATGGACTCGCGCGACAGGAACGACTGGCGGAAGGACTCGCGGTTGCCCTGAAACAGTTGCTCGCCGGAGACCACGCGCGCCACGGTGCGCCGCAGGCCGCGCCAGAACACCCGGGGCAGGCCGAAGTTGAGCCAGACGATGGTGGTGGCACGGCCCCACAGCCGCTCGCGCGCGAGCCCGTAGTTGCCCGCCGCCACCCAATGTTCGCCGGCGCTGGCCTGCTCGACCAGCCGCAGAAACTCGGCCGGCGGCTTGGGCGTCCAGGCGGGCGCCCAGTACAGCTCGTCCAGTTCGATGAGCGCGCA
>NZ_MKSS01000307.1:0-1394 GCF_001897365.1 Hydrogenophaga sp. 70-12 | reverse complement strand
CGCATCGTCATGGACGGCCCCGCGCCCGAGCTGCGCAACAACGAGGACGTCAAGGAGTTCTACCTCGGCATGGGCGGCGGTGAACGCAAGAGCTTCAAGGACGTGAAGAGCTACAAGCGGAGGAAAAGGTGGCTGGCGTGATGAATCCGTTCTTCGATTCGCTGGAGACGCGCGCCCCCGCGCAACGAGAGGCCGAGCAGATGGCCGCGCTGGCGCGGCAGGTCGCGCACGCGCAGGCCCACAGCCCGGCCTTCGCCGAGATCCTGAGCGGCGTGGACGCGGCCGGCGTGAACAGCCGTGCCGCGCTGGCGAAGCTGCCGGTCACGCGCAAAAGCAGCCTGCTGGGACGCCAGCGCGCCCAGGTCGCCCGCGACCCTTTCGGCGGCTTCAGCGCCCTGGTGCGGGGACCGGCGATGACGCGTCTGTACGCGTCGCCCGGTCCGATCTACGAACCCGAGGGCGCCACGCGCGACTACTGGCGCACGGGCCGCGCCCTGTTCGCCGCGGGCTTTCGCGCGGGCGAACTGGTGCACAACGCCTTCAGCTACCACATGACACCGGGCGCCTTCATCCTGGAGTCGGGCGCGCACGCGGTGGGCTGCACCGTCTTTCCCGCCGGCACCGGCCAGACCGAACAGCAGCTGCAGGCCATGGCCGAGCTGCGGCCCGAGGGCTACACGGGCACGCCCAGCTTCCTGCGCATCCTGATCGAGAAGGCCGCCGAAACCGGCGCGGACCTCTCATCCCTGACGAAGGCGGTGGTGGGCGGCGAGGCCTGCCCGCCCAGCCTGACCGCCTGGTTCGCCGAACGCGGCGTGGCCGTGTACCAGACCTATGCCACCGCCGACCTCGGCCTGGTGGCCTATGAAACCGCCGCCCGCGAGGGCCTGGTGGTGGAGGAACAGGTGATCGTGGAGATCGTGCGTCCAGGCACGGACGATCCCGTGGCCGAAGGCGAGGTCGGTGAGCTGGTGGTCACCTCGCTCAACCCGGCCTACCCGCTGATCCGCTTCGGCACCGGCGACCTCTCGGCCATGCTGCCGGGCGCCTGCCCCACGGGCCGCACGGCGCCGCGCATCAAGGGCTGGATGGGCCGCGCCGACCAGACCACCAAGGTGCGCGGCATGTTCGTGCACCCCTCGCAGGTGGCCGACATCGCGCGCCGCTTCCCGCAGATCCGCAAGGCCCGCCTGGTGGTCAGCGGCGAGATGGCCAGCGACCAGCTCTGCCTGCGCGTGGAAGCCGAGCCGGGCGGCCAGGCCGCCGAGGCGCTGCGCGAAAGCATCGCCGCCGCCGTGCGCGATATCACCAAGCTGCGCGGCGAGGTGGAGCTGGTGGCGCCCGGCAGCCTGCCCAACGACGGCAAGGTGATCGAGGACGCCCGCAGCTACCGC
>NZ_MKSS01000306.1:0-2375 GCF_001897365.1 Hydrogenophaga sp. 70-12 | reverse complement strand
TAGGCCTGCTGCAGGAAGTCGGTGAGTTCGGCGATGCTGAGCATGCTGGCCCGCTCCAGCGTGAGCTCGGACAGCGAGGCCACGGCCACGCTGCGCAGCTTGGGCAACTGCTGCTTGGTGACGACCTCGGCCTTGACCGGGGTTTTGAACACCAGGTCCACGGCCATGTAGTTGCTCAGCGGACCGCCCTCGCGCGCGCGCAGCATGACGATGACCTTGTCAAGCGAGACGTAGCGGTACTCGCGCTTGTCGACCACGGGCGCGGCCGGCTCGCTGGCGGGCGGACCCATGAAGTGCCAGGCGGCCAGGCCGCTGCCGGCGCCCAGCAGCACGAAGGCGCCAGCGGCCAGGGAAATCCAGATCTTCTTGCTCATGTCGAAAGCTCGTTCGGTGGGGGTCAGGCCAGCGTGAAGGCCTGGCCGGCGCGGTGTTCGCTGCGCAGGGCCTGGCCGGGTTCGGCCTCCTCGCGGGCGGGCTGGCCCTGGCGCGGCTGGCCGCGCGCATCGGCCTGCGCGCCGCCTTCGTGCACCTGCACCTGCACCTGCACGCCCTGGCCCTGGCCCTGGCGCTGGCCCAGGTCCTGGCGCAGGCCTTCGCCCATGTGCTGGAGCTGGCGCGCCACCTCGGGGCTGGAGGCCGTGAGCTGCACCTGCAGCTGCGCGCCTTCCTGGCGCACCACGATCTCGATGCGGCCGAGCGCGGGCGGATCGAGGCGGATGCGCGCCTGATCGACACCCTGCGTGGCCTGCCACTGCAGCCGATCGCCCAGGGCCTGCGCCAGCGGGCGCTGCCAGAGCTCGCTGCGCGCGGGGTCCAGGCGAACGACCGGTTCGATGGCCTCGCCCCCCGAAGGACCCGCGTTCGCGTGGAATGCGGCCGCGAAGGCGTCCGGCGAGGCGGGCGCGGTCTCGCGCGCACGGGGCGCGGCCAGCGCCAGGGCAAGCTCGGGCGGCAGGGCGCGCGCCACGGCGGCATCCGGCCAGGGCCTGGGGCGGACAGGGGCCGGCATCGGCGCCCGCCGGGCGCGCGCTGGCCACGGGCCCGGCCAGGGCATGGGGGGCCAGTGGGCGGCGGGCGTCGCCGGCCGCATCGGCATCCCGCCAGGGGGCCGCGCCCTCGTCCTCGCCCTGGGCTTCGCGCACGGCGGCGCCCAGCAGGCGCGAGAACGGCTGCGTGAACGGCAGCGCGGGCGCCTGTTGCGAGTCCAGCGCCATCAGCCAAGGCGACAAGGCGGCGTCCAGCGCCTCGCGGCCGTCGGGGGGTTCTCCGTCGGCGGCCGGCGCCTGGCCCAACACCTGGGCGAACAGCGGCCGGGGGCCATCGGACAGTCCGGGGGCCAGCACGGCCTCGGCCACCGGGGTAACGGGTGCGGTGGCGCCGAGCGCAAAGGTGGCGTTCATGGCGTTCTCCTATTCAGTCGGCGGCGAAGGCGTAGGCGTCGCGGCCGCCGCGGTGCGCGCACAGGTCGAGCAGTTGCGCCTGCACCGCGTCGTGTTCGCGCCGCACCAGGGCCAGCGCGCGCTGGTGCGCCGCCTGCAGCAGCGCGCAGGCCGAGCGGGTGCCGGCGTCGAGCGGACGGGCACCGGCCAGGCCGATCAGCAGCGTGCCGATCTCGCGGTCGAGCGCGCTCAGCGCGGCGACGTCGCCGGCCTGGATGCGCTCGTGCAGGCGGCGCGCCAGATCGAGCGCGTGGGCGCGTTCATCCGCGGGCATCGTGCACCCCTTCCCAGCCTTCGCGCACGGTGCCCAGCAGGCGCGCGGTTTCGTCGATCAGCGCCACGTCCATGCGGATGCCGGCCTCGTTCACGCGGCGCGCGCAATAGTCGTACAGCTCGGCGAGCTGGCCCACCACCTCGCCGCCGGCGTCGGTGTCCAGCGCGCTGGACAGGCCATTGAGCATGGCGACGCAACGGTTCAGGCTGTTGGCCTTGGCCTCGAAACGCGCGTGCTCGATGTGCGCCCGGGCCCGGGCCAGCTCGTCGAGCAAGCCGTTCATCAGGATCAGCACCAGCTCCAGCGGCGAGGCCTTCGCCGTCTGGGCACCCAGGTCAACGGCCTGGTAGCTCTGGTATGCGTCGTAGCTCAATGGGTTCCTCTTGTCGGTGTGCCACCCGGGCTCAGGCGGCGCCGAGCTGGCCGAACAGCCCGGAGGTCTGGTTCATCTGGCCCAGCACGGTCTGCAACTGGCTGAACTGCAGCAGGTAGCGCTCGTAGTTCACGTTGAACAGCTCGTCCAGGCGGTCGCGGCGCTGGGTCAGGTCCTTCTGCTGCACCTGCACGTTGTCCAGCCGGCGCGCGAGCTGGCCCGTGCCGGATTTCGTCCAGATCTCCAGGTGATCGGTCACCGCGCCCAGCACGCCCGAGCGCTTGCCCAG
>NZ_MKSS01000305.1:0-7811 GCF_001897365.1 Hydrogenophaga sp. 70-12 | reverse complement strand
TTCCGATGCGCACCTGATCGACGATATCGATGCCATCCTCAAGGAAACCGGAATGGACCCTGCGCATTTGCAGCTGGAAGTGACCGAGAGCGCGGCGATGGATAATCCCGCGCGCAGCTTCGGCATGCTCGAGGCGCTGCGCCAGCGTGGGCTGCACGTTTACATTGACGATTTTGGCACGGGGTATTCCAACCTCGGCCAGTTGAAGCGCATGCCGATCGATGCGCTGAAAATCGACAGGAGCTTCGTGAGCGATGTGCTGACCGACAGCGACGATGCCGAGATTGCCACCGCCATCATTCGTCTGGCGCACGCCCTCCATCTACGCGTCGTGGCCGAGGGCGTCGAAACGCTCGAACAGGTGGCATTCCTGAAAAGTGGCGGTTGCGATGAAATTCAGGGTTATGTGATCGCCAAACCGCTGCCGCCGGACCAGGTGAGCGAACTGTTTGCGCGGACCTTCACCCTGGCCTGATCGTTCAGCTCAGGCGCTTGATACCCAGTGCCTTCAGAACGTATTTCTCATACAGCGGCTCCGAGTTGCCGGTTTTCATCTTGCGCATGAAATACTTTTCGAATGCCACCTTGGCCAGGCGCACCCATTTGCCTTTCTTCGCCCAGGCGGCATTGCGCGGCGGGATCTGCGGAACCACGACGCCACGGAACGGCAGCATCATCATCGCGTAGCTGAAATCGATCGTGTGCTCGCCCACGCCACCCAGCCCGAGATGTCCCACATAGGGTTCAGACGAGACATAGGTAATCGGCAGCTGGTGGTGCATTTTGCGGCGATGCAGGTCGGTTTCCAGCGCCATCGCGTATTCGCAGGCGGCGGGCGTGCCGCCCTGCCTGCGCCGAGGATGGCGATATGCGACATGACGAGCCTTTTCGAACGAGGAGTTGAAAGGAGGCAGAACTTACAAGGGGCGTGAAATGACGACCGCTCCCCGCAGTTCACCTTCGCCATAGCCGGTGGCCTTGTCATGGGGATAATCGGCCTGCAGCCTCGCCTTGACGCCATCGGGGATATGCTCGGGTGAGCCATGGCAGGTCACGCACATGGGCTGCAGGGTGATGGCTTTTGCATAACGCAGGACCTGCTTGCCCGACGACACGGTGACCACTTCCACCAGTTCCATCGTGTCAGGCTTTTCGCCCTGTTTCAGGCGCTCGGTGAATACCGCCAGCGCTTTGGCGTCCCATTCATCCGGTACGCCGGTTTCCGTGTTGCGCACCCGGGTACCCACTCGGCCGACTTTCCGGCCGGTCTGCCTCGACAGGTCGGCGGCGATTTGCGGGGCAACCTGCTTGCACACGCGTACAGCCGATTCGGGACCGTTGGCTTTCATTTCCTGCTTGAGCCGGCCGCCCAGCTGCGTGGTCAGCGTCTTGGCCGTGGCGCGCAGGGCGTCGACCTCATGGTCGTCTGGCTTCTGGGCTTCGGTTTGGGGAGTGGCGCAAGCCGAAAGCAACAGGGTCAGCAGCAATGCTTTTTTCATCATGGGATCCTCAAAATAGAGCGGGGTGCGGCGCGAGGCATGGCAACGTCATGTGCCCTGCCATGCTCGAAATCATTCAGCAAAATCGATACCACCTCATTCCCGGGTGGTTTCATCACCATTTTTCATATATCGATCAGTTGCTTGGCATGTTGCTCTTCGCCTGGAGGTGAGTTCGTGTGGCCATTGATCATGACATGATTGACATTTTGTCGAAGGAGTTAAGACAGATATGGCAGACGCATGGGGCGACCATGCATTCCGTTGTCCCTGTCACGTCACGCACCCAGCACGCGAGCGTGGCTGGCTGCGCCTTGCCGAAGCTGTTGGCGAGCAGGATGGCAAAATCGTCGGGTTCTTGCGGGATAGCGTGTGCGATGACTGCGAGCAATGTGGCGATGCCGGTCGGAATGGAAACCAGGAAGACTGCGGCGATGACTACGCCCGTCGACGAAATTGTGGAAGGCGTCGCCGGTCAGGATGAGTTTGCCGCCCTGCCGGGCGTGCACCGCGCAGTCGCGTGACAGTGCCGCCATAGCACCAGCTTCTGCAGCACGAAGAACAGCACGATACCGGCCAGCACCGTGCTGCTGATGGCGAGCGGCGGGGCCTGCTCCAGCGCCTTGGGGATCATGCCGGGAAAGGCCGCGCCGAGCAGGGTGCCGGTGGCGTAGGCGAGCGGGCAGGGCACCAGCCGGGTGCGGACGGCGTCGGGAAAGCGCAGCGGCAGGGTGGCCCGGCGAGTGCGCCGACGCTGCCGATGAGGGTAAAGACAATGGCCCAGGACATGTTCGGTTGGACGTAGGCGGCGGGGCTAAAAATGGGCCGGTACAAATGCAAAAAGCCCGCCCTGGGCAGGGCGGGCCTCAGCAGGCTTGCTTACAGCGACTTCTTGCAGAAATACCAGTCGGCGCACTCATAACCTTCGCTCATGCGCTTTTCGGCGGCATCGGCGTCCTGCGGGGTCGGCACGATGACCTTGTCGCCAGGTTGCCACCCTGCCGGCGTGGCGACCTTGTTCTTGTCCGAGGTCTGCAGCGCGGTGACCAGGCGCAGGAACTCGGGAATCGAACGGCCGTTGGTCATCGGGTAGTACACCATGGCGCGCAGGATGCCCTTGTCGTCGATGATGAAGGTGGCGCGGACGGCCGAGGTGTCGGCGGCGCCCGGATGGATCATCCCGTAGTCGTTGGCGACCTTCATCGACAGGTCTTCAATGATGGGGAAGGGAATTTCCACGCCGAACTTTTCCTTGATGTTGCGCACCCAGGCGACGTGCGAGTAGAAGCTGTCGATCGACAGGCCGAGCAGGTCGCAGTTGAGCTTCTGGAACTCGGGGTGATGCTGGGCGAAGGCCATGAACTCGGTGGTGCAGACCGGAGTGAAGTCGGCCGGATGCGAGAACAGCACCAGCCACTTGCCCTTGTAGTCGGCCAGCTTTCTGACGCCGTGGGTGGTCTTGGCTTCGAAGTCGGGAGCCGGGGCGTTGATCTGGGGCAGGGTGCGGGAGGACGTTGCTTCGGTCATCGTGGTTTCCTTTTTTAGTTGAGGTGTTCATTGGCGTTTACCTATGGTGAGTACTTTATGACGATGCGCGCGCACCGTGAAATGGATATTTCCAATCGAATACATCGAGATGCTCAATGGGCTTGTTGCCCAGCGGCGCCTCGTTGATATCGCTACGCAGGCTGCTGCATGGCGCGTGCTCGCAGGATTGCGTGCCGTCCCCGCAGCTTGGGGTGGTTGTGCTTCTCGACGTAGCGTGGGGCCCACCCAGCCAGCCCGACAGGAAATCGAACAGCTTGTTGGCCGATTCGGTGAGGTCGGCCGGATGGATCTTGCGCGCGGCGTAGGCCTCGGGCAGTTCATCCATCAGCGTACAGAAGTGGTCGACAAGCTTGCGGATGCCGGCGTCGCCGCCGACGCACTTGTAGGGGGAGTGCCCTGCTGGATGCGTTGCGTTCATGGCATCACCTCATGAAATGCTGGAAGTAGAAGAAGAATCCCAGGCCCATTCCGCACCAGGCGGCAACGGGACCGAGCAGCGCGCGCAGGACGCCGTTGCGGGGAATGAAACCGACGCCATGCACGAAGCCTGCCGAGAGGCCCCACATGATCAGCGTCAGCATGCCGTGGTTGATTGGCGTGCCGTCCGCCTCGGTGAGTCCGCGCGGCAGCAGGGTGACGAGCGCCATCAGGGCTAGCGCCGCAAACAGCGAGACTCCCCGCGCCCACCCGTGGTTCAGCGCGGCGCTCACGGGCGGCGCTCCTTGCGATAGGGACGCAGGTACAACCGTTCGAAGAAGCGCTTGGCCCAGTGCATGAGACGGCACGGCGGCAGGATCAGCGCGCGCTTTTCGTCGCGGTAGACCAGGATGCCGCGGTCGAGCGTATCGACGATGCAGACGAGCTCGACCTTGAAGCGCGCGGCAAGCGGCTTGCCAGCCAGGGCCCGCAACAGGTTTTCCGCCGCGGCCTTGGCCTGCAGGTCGGCGATGTGCGCCTGCTTGGGCAGCCAGTCGGGACCGGGATAGCTTCCGGAATCGCCGGCGACGTAGACCTTCTCCGCGCCGGCCACCTGGCAGTGGGCATCGGCCTTGAAGAAGCCGCCGTCGGACAGCGGTAGGCCGGCCTCGGCCGCCCACGCAGGCCCGCTCATGCCGGGCATGAAGAGAATCAGGTCGGCCGGAATGTCGCCGTCTTCGGTCCGGACCTTGTTCGTTTCGAAGCCGAGCGGCTTGCGACCGAGATGGGTGGCGATGCCGCGCTTCTGCATCTCGCGCAGCAGGCCGGCCACGGCCTTGTCGCCGAGGCGCTTGCCGGGTTCCTTCGTGGCATTGAAGAACACCAGCTTGAAGCGCTCGCGGCGGCCCTGTTTGCGCAGCAGCGTGTCGATGCCGAACAGCAGTTCGAACATCGGGCCGCCGCGCATCGCGCCCTGCTCTTTCGGATTGGTTCCGAAGCCGAAGGCGATCGTGCCGTCCGTCATGCCGGCCAGCCGTTCGCGGATCGCTTCGGCAGCCGGGGCGCCTTCGCAGATCGTCAGGGCGTGCTCGATGCCGGGCAAGGCCTTGAGGAAACGGCCGCCGCTGGCGATCAGCAGCGCATCGTTGGCGAGGGGGCCGCTGTCGGTCAGCACGGTGCGCCCGCCGTCGGCAAGGCCGGTGACGCGGCCGGCGTGGAAAGCGGCATTGTGTGCGGCGAGAAAACCCGACACGTCGATATCGAGATCGGCGCCACGCCGCAGCCCCGATGGTACCCAGATCAGGCTTGGGTAATACGTCAACGCGGCGCGCGGAGCGACCAGCGTGATCCGCGCATTGCGGTCGCGCCGACGCAGTTCGCGCACGGCGGTAAGTGCGGCGAATCCCGAGCCGAGGACGGCGATATGAGGTGCGCTTATGGCGAACTCCTGTGACAAACCTGCGAAATCAAGGCAAACGGAGAATCCGCCCGCGCGATGCGGGTACGCTCGTCCATGGAGAATCAACCGTGCCGTGCGTCGTTCGCGTTCTCGTTGCGCGCTTCGTCGAGCGCGTATTCCCTGACGTCGCACATCATTGCGCTGATCGAGGCGAGCAGCACGGCCATTGTGACTCCGAGTATCCAGGCGAAATACCACATGGCGATTCCTTTCAGTAAGCCGACTTGTCGTTGGCGGCGATGAATTCCGTCGTGACCTTGCCCCACATCACCTTGTAGCACCACGAGGTGTAGAAGATGATCAGCGGCATGAAGATCACCGTGGCGCCGAGCATCAGGCCGAGCGTGAGATGCGAGGACACGGCGTCGAACACGGTGAGGCTGGAGCGCGGATCGGTCGACGACGGCATGATGAAAGGGAACATCGACACACCGGCGGTGCCGATGATGCCGGCGCACGCAACTGATGAGGACCAGAACGCCAGCCCGGCCTTGCCGAGGCGAGCGAACAGGATGCCCGCGGCCAGGGCGGCGAACGCGGCGATCGGTACCCACTTCGCCCATGCATAGGTGTGGTAGTTGGTCATCCAGGCGCCGGCTGCGGTTGCCACGGTCTTGGCGAGTGGGTCGGGCGGGCCGCTGGGATCGATGGCGCTGGTAATCACATAGCCGTCGATGCCGGTCGCCACCCACCAGCCTGCGAGCGCGAAGGCGACGAAGGTCAGGGCGCCGAAAATCAGGCTGGCGGCGCGGACGCGGCGGTAGATGTCGCCCTCGGTGCGCATCATCAGGTAGTTCGCGCCCTGGAAGGTGACCATGCCGAGGCTGACGACGCCGGCGAGCAGTGCGAACGGGTTGAGCAGTTGCCAGAAGCTGCCGGTGTAGGTCGACATCAGGATGTCGTTGAAGTGGAAGGGCACGCCCTGCAGCAGGTTGCCGAAGGCGACGCCGAATATGATCGGCGGCACCGCCCCGCCGATGAAGAGACCCCAGTCCCAGGTGCTGCGCCAGGTCGGGTTCTGGATCTTGGAACGGTAGTCGAAGCCGACCGGGCGGAAGAACAGCGCCCAGAGTGCGGCCATCATCGCCCAGTAGAAGCCCGAGAAGGCCGTGGCATAGACCAGCGGCCAGGCGGCGAAAACCGCGCCGCCGGCGGTGATGAACCAGACCTGGTTGCCGTCCCAGTGCGGGGCGACGGTGTTGATGACGGCGCGCCGCTCGAGGTCGTTGCGGCCGACGAAGGGCAGCAGCACGCCCATGCCCATGTCGTGGCCGTCCATGATGGCGAACCCGACCAGCAGCACGCCGATCAGCAGCCACCAGACGAGTTTCAGGGTTTCGTAGTCCATGTCCGCTCCTTAGATTTTGTCGACCGCTGCGCCCGCCGGCAGTGCGCCGCCCGAATGACTGGGGCTGGCCGCGATTTCGCCGTGGTACTTGCCGGTGCCGAGGCTGGCCGGGCCTTGCCGCACGTACTTCGTCATCAAGTACATTTCGACGACCAGCAGCACGGTATAGAAGCCGACAAAGCCGGCGAGCGAGCCGTAGATATTGCCGACGCTGATGTTGGACACCGAGATGTGCGTCGGCAGCACGCCGTAGATCGTCCACGGCTGGCGGCCGTATTCGGCGACCACCCAGCCGAGTTCGGCGGCGACCCAGGGCATGGGAATGAACCACAGCGCCCAGCGCAGCAGCCATTTCTTCTCGATGAAGCTGCCCTTGATCGAATAGAACAGCGCCAGCGTGAACAGTGCGAGGAACAGGAAGCCCAGCGCGACCATGATGCGGAAGCTCCAGAACAGCGGGGCGACGCGCGGGATGGTGTCGTCGACCGCCTGCCGGATCATCTCGGGCGTGGCCTGCGAGACGTCGACAATGTATTTCTTCAACAGCAGGCCGAAGCCGAGGTCGGCTTTGTGTGCTTCGAACTGCGCGAGCGCAGCGGCATCGTCGCGATTCCTGCGCAGCTGTTCCAATGCGGCCACCGCCTTGATGCCGTCCACGATGCGTTCGCGATTCCTTTCCTTGATCTCCTTGATGCCGGGCATGGTCTTGGTGAGCGAGCGTGTGCCGATCAGGCCCAGCGCATAGGGGATCTGCAACTGGTAATCGTTGCGCTCGGCTTTTTCGTTCGGCACGGCGAACACGGTGAAGGCCGCCGGGGCGGGTTCGGTTTCCCACATCGCCTCGATCGCCGCCATCTTGGTCTTCTGCGATTCGCTCACGGTGTAGCCCGACTCGTCGCCCAGCACGATCACCGACAGCGCCGAGGCGAAGCCGAAGCCGGCGGCGATGCGAAACGAACGGCGCGCGAATTCGAGATCACGCCCTTTCAAGAGGTAGTAGCTCGAAATACCGAGCACGAACAGCGAAGCGGTGACATAGCCGGCCGACACGGTGTGAACGAACTTGGCCTGCGCCGTGGGGTTGAAGACGATGGCCCAGAAATCGCTCATTTCCATGCGCATGGTGACGAAGGAAAACGTCGCGCCGACCGGGTCCTGCATCCAGCCGTTGGCGATCAGGATCCACAGCGCCGAGAGGTTGGAGCCGACCGCCATCAGCACTGTCACCATGAAGTGCTTCCATTTGTTGAGCCGGTCCCAGCCGAAGAAGAACAGCCCGATGAAGGTCGATTCGAGGAAGAAGGCCATCAGCCCTTCGATCGCCAGCGGTGCGCCGAAGATGTCGCCGACGTAATGCGAGTAATACGCCCAGTTGGTGCCGAACTGGAATTCCATGGTGATGCCGGTGGTCACCCCGAGCGCGAAGTTGATGCCGAACAGCTTGCCCCAGAAGCGCACCATGTCCTTGTAGATGGGGCGGTCGGTGATGACGTAGGTCAATTCCATGATGACCAGGATGAACGCCAGCCCCAGCGTGAGC
>NZ_MKSS01000304.1:0-7949 GCF_001897365.1 Hydrogenophaga sp. 70-12 | reverse complement strand
ACGCCACCTGGTGGATCCGCCAGGCCATCACGCGCTCGATCGCCGACCAGGCGCGCACCATCCGCATCCCGGTGCACATGATCGAGACCATCAACAAGATGAACCGCATCAGCCGCCAGCACCTGCAGGAGTTCGGCTTCGAGCCCGATGCGTCCATCCTGGCCGAGAAGATGGAGATGCCCGAGGACAAGATCCGCAAGATCATGAAGATCGCCAAGGAGCCGATCTCCATGGAAACGCCGATCGGCGACGACGACGATTCGCACCTGGGCGACTTCATCGAGGACACCACCAACACCGCCCCCATCGAGGCCGCCATGCAGGCTGGCCTGCGCGAAGTGGTGAAGGAAATCCTGGACAGCCTCACGCCGCGCGAAGCCAAGGTGCTGCGCATGCGCTTCGGCATCGAGATGTCCACCGACCACACGCTGGAAGAAGTGGGCAAGCAGTTCGACGTCACGCGCGAACGCATCCGCCAGATCGAGAGCAAGGCGGTGCGCAAGCTCAAGCACCCGAGCCGCAGCGACAAGCTGCGCAGCTTCATCGACTCGCTCTGATCGGGCGGGTTGACCAGAAAAAAAAGGGAGCCACTGGCTCCCTTTTTTTTGGTCGCGTGGATCAGGTGCCGCGGGGCCGGACGACGAGCTCAAGGTAGCCCGTCGCCGCATCGGGCTCGCGCGCGAAGTCCCAGTCGGGCAGCCAGGCGATCAGCAGCTCGGCCGTGGTGCGCACGCAGCAACCCGCCATCACGTGCCCACCCCACACGCGGCCCTGGGCGTCCGCCACGCTCATGTGAAGGTGCGCGTGGTCCATGCCCAGCGAGCCGCTGAGCGTGAGGATCTCGCTGGGCCCGGGCACGAGCAGGACGTCCTCGGCCGCCGCCAGGCGCAGGCGAGCGTCCACCAGGCTGCCGATGCCCGCGACCACGAAGGCCGCGCGCTGGTGGTGCTCACGCGCCGCCGATTGCAGTGCGGCGCGCAGGTCCTCACCCGGGTTCAGGCGCAAGGGCAGGTGGTCCATGGTGGCGGTCTACATCAGCTCATCGAGAAATCCGCGCGCCGCCGGCGAGAGCGGATGGCCGTTGCGCTGGTAGATATAGAACGCGCGCTCGATCGCGGGTTCGACCAGCGGGATGAAGCTCAGCTTGAGATCGCGGCGCAAGGCCCTGGCGTAATCGGGGGCGGTGGTGACGCCCAGGCCCTGGCCGACCAGTGCGAGCGCCGTGGGCAGGTGCTCGACGACGGTGGCGTCTTCCATGCGCTGGGTGCGGCCGTGCCGCCACAGCGCCTCGCGGATGTCTTTCTCGAACGTGCTCGGGTAGCAGATCCAGGGATCGTCCTGCGTGTCGCTCCATCGGATGGACCGCTTGCGCGCCGCGGGATGCGCGGACGAACAGACGAACTGGATCGCGACCTTGCGAAAGAAACGGCGTTCCACGCCGGCATCGCATGGCCGGTCCGGACCGATGCCGAACTCCACCGCACCGCGCGAGACCGCGGCGGGAATGTCCTCCAGCGCCGTGTCCATGATCTGCACGCTGACCTGCGGGTGCCGGGCCGAGAACTCGGCCAGCGCCGGGGGAATGAGCGTGCAGGCGAGCAGGCTCGGCGCGCTGAAGCGCAAGGAGCCCCGCTGCAGCTGGCGGACGTCGGCCGCGCTGACGGCGATGCGGTCCAGATCGTCGAGCATGCGCTTGGCGATGGGCACCAGCTGCAGGCCCATCTCGGTCGGCGTGATGCGCTTGCCCTCCCGATTGAACAAGGGCAGGCCGACCTCGGCCTCCAGTTGGCGGATCACCATGCTGACGGCCGACTGGGTCAGGTGCAGTCGGTGCGCGGCGCGCGTGAAACCGCCGGTCTCGACCGCGGCAATGAAGGCCCGCAGTTGCCGGAGACTGATGTGCATCAGCTGAACTTATGGGTGGGTCAAAAAACAGCGTTTGAATCCTAGCACCGGGGGCCGCAGACTCCACCGCCAGCACAGCCCCCACCCGCGACGCCCATGCCCCGAATCACCTTTGTCAGCCCCGATGGGGGACGCAGGACCATCGACGCACCCGATGGCGAAACCCTGATGCGCGCCGCGACGCAGCACGCGGTGGACGAGATCCTGGGCGAATGCGGCGGCGCCTGCTGCTGCGCCACCTGCCACATCTACCTCGACGAAGCCTCCCTGGCCAAGGTGCCGCCGGCCAGCGAGATGGAACGGCAGGTCCTCGAGTTCACCGCCGCGCCGCGCCGAACGGGCAGCCGGCTGGCCTGCCAGGTGCTGGCGGACCGGCTGAGCGACGGGCTGATTGTTGAACTGCCGGCGACCCAGATCTAGGCGCCACCCCCAAGACACCGTTTCACCACCTCACCCCTACTGCCATGCCACAAGCCCCTCGCCCCCGCTCCTTCCAGCTCCATCCCGACGACAGCCCCTGGGAACCCGCGGACTACAACATCATCTGGGAGGACGGCCGCGAATACGGGCGCTTCCGCCGCGTGCTGCGCCGCGACGCGCACGGCCTGACCGTCATCGCCCGCTTCGTGGCGCCACCGGGCAAGGCCTGGAAGATCATGGGCCGCGCGCCCGAACTCGGTGAAGAGGTCTACATCATGAAAGGCGCCTACTACGACACGCGCGGACGGGTCGTGGCCAGGGAAGGCAGCTTCATGTACAACGCGCCGGGCGCGCTGCACGGCGGCATCTCGACCGACATGACGCTGTACCTGCACTGGTGCAGCGGCAAGCCGGACGAGATCGTGTCGGTGGACCTGATCGACTTCGAGGTGGCCCCAGGCGCCTGAGGCCGCGGGGCCGAGGCCCTCAGCCCATGTGCAGGCCGCCGTTGACCGAGAAGTCGGCGCCGGTGGAATAGCCCGCCTCGTCACCGGCCAGCCAGGCGATGATGGAGGCGATCTCGCTCGGCTCGCCCAGGCGCTTGACGGGCACGGTGGCCACGATCTTGTCCAGCACATCAGGGCGGATCGCCTTGACCATGTCGGTGCCGATGTAGCCCGGGCTCACGGTGTTCACCGTGACGCCCTTGTTGGCCAACTCCTGCGCCAGCGCCATGGTGAAGCCGTGCATGCCGGCCTTGGCCGCCGAGTAGTTGGTCTGGCCCGCCTGGCCCTTCTCGCCGTTGACGGAGCTGATGTTGATGATGCGGCCCCAGCCCTTCTCCACCATGTCGGGCACGACCTGCTTGGTCACGTTGAACATGGAGTTGAGGTTGGTGCTGATGACCGCGTCCCAGTCCTCGCGCGTCATCTTGAGGAACATGCGGTCGCGCGTGATGCCCGCGTTGTTGACCAGCACGTCGATGGAGCCGTGATCGGCCTTGGCCTTGGCGAACGCGGCGACGGTGGAATCCCACTCGGCCACATTGCCCACGCTGGCGTGGAACGTGAAGCCCAGGGCCTTCTGCTCGTCGAGCCACTTCTGGTAATCGCGCGTGGGCCCGCAGCCGGCAACGACCTTGAAGCCCTCCTTGTGCAGGCGCTGGCAGATGGCGGTGCCAATGCCCCCCATGCCCCCCGTGACGTATGCAACCTTCTGACTCATGGTGACCTTTCCAGGCGATTGTTGTTGAACACGTTCATGCTAGCCGTGCGCTCAGCGCTCGACAGCAAGGGAAACCCCCATCCCGCCGCCGATGCACAAGGCCGCGAGGCCGCGCTTGGCGTCGCGGCGCTGCATCTCGTGCAGCAGCGTCACCAGCACGCGGCAGCCCGAGGCACCGATCGGGTGCCCGATGGCGATGGCGCCGCCGTTGACGTTGACGCGCGACGGGTCGAGCTCCAGCGCTTTATTCACCGCGCAGGCCTGGGCCGCGAAGGCTTCATTGAGTTCGAACAGGTCCACGTCGGCCGCCTTCCAGCCCGCGCGTGCCAGCGCCTTCTTCGACGCCGGCACCGGACCCATGCCCATGGTGGCCGGGTCCAGGCCGCTGGTGCCGAAGGCGGCGATGCGCGCCAGCGGCGTCAGGCCCAGCGAGGCCGCCTTCTTCGCGCTCATCACCACCACGGCGGCGGCGCCGTCGTTGATGCCGCTGGCGTTGCCCGCCGTCACCGTGCCCGCCTTGTCGAACGCGGGGCGCAGGCCGGCCAGCGCGTCGGCGCTGGTCTTCTTGTTGATGAACTCGTCGGCGTCGAAGACCAAGGGGTCGCCCTTCTTCTGCGGGATGCTCACGCCCACGATCTCGTCCTTGAACCGGCCGGCCTCCTGCGCGGCCGAGGCCTTCTGCTGGCTGCCCAGGGCCAGCGCGTCCTGCATCTCGCGCGTGATGCCGTGCGCCTTGGCCACGTTCTCGGCGGTGATGCCCATGTGGTACTGGTTGTAGACGTCCCACAGGCCGTCCACGATCATGGTGTCGGTCATCTTCCAGTCGCCCATGCGCTGGCCGTCGCGGCTGCCGTTGAGCACGTGCGGCGAAGCGCTCATGTTCTCCTGGCCGCCGGCGATGACGATCTCGCTGTCGCCGGTCTGGATGGCCTGGGCCGCGAGCATCACGGCCTTCAGGCCCGAGCCGCACACCGCGTTGATGGTGAGCGCGGGCGTTTCCTTGGCGATGCCGGCTTTCATCATGGCCTGGCGCGCGGGATTCTGGCCCACGCCGGCGGCCAGCACCTGGCCCATGATCACCTCGCCGATGGCGTCGTTGGGCAGGCCGCTGCGCTCCAGCAGCGCCTTGATGACGGTGGCGCCGAGTTCGGTCGCGGGCGTCTTGGCCAGCGTGCCACCGAACTTGCCGACCGCGGTGCGGGCGGCGGCGACGATGACGATGTCTTCCATGAGCGTTCTCCTGTAGGGATAAAAAGCAAATGCGATCCGGGACGGGCGTCCTTCAGCCCGAGGCACCGAGGAACCGGCTTTGCCGGGCCCCTGGTGTCGCCCCCGGGTGGGGGGCGACGCGAAGCGGCGCGGGGGAGAGTCATCTCACGCCTTGGCCTTCACGTAGCGGCCCGGCGCGGGTTCGATGGCGCCGTAGGCCTTGCCCCGGCCGTAGGCCTTGGGCGCGGGAATCTGCTTGCCCCCCAGGGGCTTGAGCCAGGCGGCCCAGTCGGTCCACCAGCTGCCCGGGTGCTCGGTGGCCTGGGCGATCCAGTCCTTCACGTTCTCCGGGAAGGCGCTGGAGCCGCTGGTCCAGTGGCTGCGCTTGCCCTTGCTCGCGGGATTGATGACGCCCGCGATGTGGCCCGAGGCGCCCATGACGAAACGCTTCTTGCCCGGGAACAGCTGCGTGCTGCCATAAGCGCCGCCGATGGGCACGATGTGGTCCTCGCGCGAGCCGTAGATATAGACCGGCAGCTTGACCTGGCGAAAGTCGATCTTCTGCCCGCAGACCGACACCTCGCCGGGCTTGATCAGGTCGTTCTGCAGGTACATGTGGCGCAGGTACCAGGCGTAGTAGGGGCCGGGCAGGTTGGTGCTGTCGGAGTTCCAGTACAGCAGGTCGAAAGGCGGCGGCGTTTCACCCTTGAGGTAGTTGCCCACCACGTAGTTCCAGACCAGATCGTTGGGCCGCAGGAAGCTGAAGGTGGTGGCCAGGTCGCGCCCGGGCATGAGGCCGCCATTGGCGAACTGCATCTCGCGAAAGCGCACGAAGTTCTCGTCGATGAAGACGTCGAGGATGCCGGTGTCGCGGAAGTCGAGCAGCGTGGTGAGGAAGGTGGCGCTGTGCACCGGCTGCTGGCCCCTCCCGGCCAGCACGGCGAGCGCCGTGCCCAGCATGGTGCCGCCCACGCAGAAGCCCAGGGCGTTGATGTCCTTGGCGCCGCTGATGTCGCGCACCACCTCGATGGCACGGATGACCGCGTCCTCGATGTACTGGTCCCAGGTGGCCTGGGCCAGCGACTCGTCGGGGTTGCGCCAGCTCACGACGAAGGTGCGGTGACCCTGCTCCACCGCATAGCGGATCAGCGAGTTGTCGGGTTGCAGGTCGAGGATGTAGAACTTGTTGATGCAAGGCGGCACCAGCAGGAAGGGCCGCTCGTACACCTTGGCCGTGAGCGGCTTGTATTCGATGAGCTGGAACAGCTCGTTTTCGAACACCACCGCGCCTTCGGTGGTGGCCACGTTCTTGCCGACCTCGAACACGCTTTCGTCGGTCATGGAGACGTGGCCCTGCTTGATGTCGTGCAGCAGGTTGGCCACGCCCTTGGCGATGCTCTCGCCCTGGGTCTCGATGGCCTTCTTCTGCGCCTCGGCGTTGAAGGCCAGGAAGTTGCTCGGCGCGCTGGCGTCGATCCACTGCTGCACGGCGAAGCGCACGCGCGCCTTGGTCTTGGCGTCGCCCTGCACGGCCTCGGCCATGGCCATGAGGGTGCGGGCGTTGAGCAGGTAGGTGGCCGCCGTGAAGGCCGCCAGGGGATTGCCGCCCCAGGCCTCGGACGCGAAGCGGCGGTCACCCTCCGGCCTGGCCGCCAGGCCCTGATTCCACAAGGCCGCGGCGTCTTTCAGGTAGGTCTGCTGGATTTCCAGCAAGGTGGCCGGATCGAGCGACGCCTGGGCGCCACCGGCCTGCTGGAACAGCTCGGTGAAGGCCGGCATGCCCATCGGTGCGGCGCCCTGCGCGGGCGGCATGAAGGCCCGGAAGGCGGCCATGGGGTCGGGCGCGGGCCCGGCCGTGGCGGACGCGGCGCCGGGAAAAGACTGGGCCATCTGCGTCCACTGCCGCACCAGGCCCTGCTGGAACTCCTGGGCCGCCTGGGCCCAGTCGGCCGTGTCGTTCTTCTTGCCCGATGCCATGCCAGTCTCCTCAGCTTTCACGCTCGGCCTACAGTGTCGGCCCTTGTCTTCAGGAATGTCCCAGTATCCCTGCGCCGCCCCTATGGGGCATTGACGCCAATCAACGAGAAAGCAAGCCGTGTACCTGGTCGTGATCGCTTGGATGTACGTCGTGCTGATGATGTCGGTGGCCGAGGCCACGAACACGACCGGCTCGGTGCTCGGGGCCATTGTGACCTTTTTTCTCTACGGGGTACTCCCCATGGTCGTGGTGGTGTACCTGCTGCGCACGCCGCAGCGGCGCCGCGCGATCAAGGCGCGCGAAGCAGCCGAGGACGCGGCGCGCGCGGCCGAGCGGGCGGCGCCCTCAGCCCAGCCAGACGCAGGCGGCGAAGCGACCGGTGCCGCCGAGGCGGGCGGCGTCGCGCCGGTGCGAAAAGAACCTTGAGCGTTCGCTGACGGTGCACCAGCCGGCGCTGCCGTCGTTGCCATGCAAGGAGCGCAGCCCGGCCGCCGACAGGCGCTGGCGCGCGAGCGCGGGCAGGTCCGCCCACCACTTGCCGCGCGTGGGGTGGGCGTGAAAGTGCGCGGCGGCCGCGCGGTCGGCGCTGACGAAGGCTTCCCACACCTCTTCGCCCACCTCGAAGGCCGTGGGGCCGATGGCCGGACCCAGCCAGGCCATCACCTCGCCCGGGCCGGCCACCTCGCGCAGCCGCTGGAGCGTGGCCTCCAACACCCCGGCGTGCAGGCCGCGCCAGCCGGCGTGCGCGGCGGCCACGGCACGGCCGCTGGCGTGGGCGAACAGCACCGGCAGACAGTCGGCCACCATGATGGTGGCGGCCTGGCCGGGCGTGTGCACCACGGCCGCGTCGGCCTCGGCGCCGTCGGGCGTGCCGGCGTCCAGCACCGCCACGCCCGTGCCGTGCACCTGGCGCAGGAACACCGGGCGCGCCGGCGCGCAGAACGCGGCCAGGCGCTGGCGGTTGGCGGCCACGGCGGCGGGATCGTCGCGCACGTGGTCGCCCAGGTTGAAGCTGTCGAAGGGCGGCGCCGAGACGCCGCCCGCGCGCGTGGTGCACAAGGCGCGCACGCCCGCGGGCGCGGGCCAGGCCGGCGTGAAAACCGAAGCGGGGGTGTCCGGCGCCATCAGGCCGCGATGCCGCAACAGGCCAGGGCCATCAGGCCTCGGCGTCCGGGCAGGCCGAGGGCTGCGCCTTCTGGAAGGCGTCCAGCGC
>NZ_MKSS01000303.1:0-9129 GCF_001897365.1 Hydrogenophaga sp. 70-12 | reverse complement strand
TGGCTCATGTCGGGGATGCAGGCCATCAGGCCACGGGTATAGGGGTGGGCCGGCTGGTTGATCACCTCGTGCACGGGGCCGATCTCGGCGATGCGCCCGGCATACATCACGGCCACGCGGTCGCAGGTTTCGGCGATCACGCCCATGTCGTGCGTGATCAGCATGACGGCGGCGCCGCGCTGTTTGCAGATGCTCTTGAGCAACGTGATGATCTGCGCCTGGATGGACACGTCCAGCGCGGTCGTGGGCTCGTCGGCGACGATGAGCTGGGGCTCGGCCGCCAGCGCCAGCGCGATGACCACGCGCTGGCGCATGCCGCCGCTGAACTGGTGCGGGTAGTGGTCGATGCGCTGCTCGGCCGCCGGAATGCCGGTGTCCCGGAGCAGCTGGATCGCGCGCTCGCGAGCCTCGGCCGCGTTCACCGGCAGGTGGGTGGTGATGGTTTCGATCAGCTGGCGGCCCACCGAGTACAGCGGGTTCAGCGAGGTCAGCGGGTCCTGGAAGATGGCGCCGATCTTGCGCCCGCGGATGCGCCGCATCTTTTCGTGCGGCAGGTTGTCGATGCGCTGGCCTTCGAGCAGGACCTGGCCCGAGGCGATGCGCCCGGGCGGCTCCAGCAGGCCAATGATGGACGCACCGGTGAGCGACTTGCCCGCGCCGGACTCGCCCACCACGCCCAGGATCTCGCCGGGCGCGATGTCGAAGGAGATGTCGTCGAGCGCGCGCAGGGTGCCGCGGCGCGTGGGGAACTCGACGACCAGATTCTTGACTTGCAGCAGGCTCATGGTCAGCGCAGCCTTGGGTTGAGAGCGTCGCGCAGCCAGTCGCCCAGCAGGTTCACGCTGAGCGCGATGAGGATGAGCATGAGGCCGGGGAAGATGGTGATCCACCACTCGCCGGAAAAGAGGTAGTCGTTGCCCACGCGGATGAGCGTGCCCAGCGAGGGCGAGGTGGGTGGCGCACCCACGCCCAGGAAGGACAGCGTGGCCTCGGTGATGATGGCCGTGGCCACCTGGATGGTGGCCAGCACCAGCACCGGGCCCATGACGTTGGGCAGCACGTGGCGGCCCATGATGCGCAGCGGCGCCACGCCGGTCACGCGCGCGGCCTGCACGTATTCCTTGCTGCGCTCCACCAGCGTGGAGCCGCGCACCGTGCGGGCGTACTGCACCCAGCCGGCCAGGGTGATGGAGATGATGAGCACGCCGAAGGCCAGCGTCTCGTGCGCGTTGGGGAACAGCGCGCGGCCCACGCCAGCGATCAGCAGCGCGATGAGGATGGGCGGGAAGGACAGCATCACGTCGCACAGGCGCATCAGGAAGCCGTCCAGCCAGCCGCCCACGAAGCCGGCCAGCAGGCCCAGGGTCACGCCGATGAGCACCGACAGCACCACCGAAGCCAGGCCCACCGCAAGCGAGATGCGCGCGCCGTACATGAGCGCGGAGAGGATGTCGCGGCCCTGGTCGTCGGTGCCCAGCAAGAACTGCGAATTGCCGCCCTCCTGCCACACGGGCGGCAGGCGCGCGTTCATCAGGTCCAGCGTGGCCAGGTCGAAGGGGTTGTGGGGCGCGATCCACGGAGCGAAGACCGCGCAGACGACACAGATGAGCGCGATCACCGCCGCCACGATGGCCGTGGGCGAGGTGCGAAAGCTGTACCCGACGTCGCTGTCGAGCGCGCGGCGAATGAGGGCGATCAAGGAAATGTCCCGAAAGAAGATGCGGATCGGAAGGTCAGGGCCAGCGCGGAGCCGGCTGCGCCGGGCCGCTGCTGGCGCCCCCCCTGGGGGGAGACGCCGCAGGCGGCGCGGGGGGTGGCCTCATTTCACCGACATGTAGCGGAACGGCATGAAGTTGTCCGCCAGCTGGGCCAGCGAGACGTTGTTGGCCACGCCCCAGGCCAGGGCCTGCTGGTGCAGCGGCAGGTGGCCGACGTCGTCGGAATGGATCTTGAAGGCTTCGCGGATCATGGCGTCGCGCTTGGCCTTGTCGGTCTCCGACTGGATCTGCTTGGTCAGCTCATCCACCTTGGGGTTGCAATAGGAGCCCAGGTTGAACTGGCCCGACCCCGAATCGTCCACGCAGCGCATGAGCGCGTTGAGCGCGTTGTGCGAGTCGTAGGTGCCCGGCGTCCAGCCCAGCATGTAGAAGCTGGTGTCGCGGCGCAGGATTTTCGGGAAGTAGGTGCCCTTGGTCTCGGCCTGCAGATTGATCTTGACGCCCACGCGCGCCAGGTTGGCGGCCACCGCCTGGCAGATGTTGCCGTCGTTGACGTAGCGGTCGTTCGGGCAGTTCAGGGTCACCTCGAAGCCATTCGGGTAACCGGCCTCGGCCAGCAGCTTTTTGGAGGCCTCGGCGTCGAAGGGCAGGCGGGTGTTCATGGCGGGGTCGAAGCCATTGATGCCAGGGCCGACCATCAGCGCCGTGGGCGCCGAGGCGCCGCGCATCACCGTGCGCTGGATGCCCTGGATGTCGATGGCCTGGTAGAAGGCCTGGCGCACGCGCTTGTCCTTGAAGGGGTTTTTGCCCTTCACGTTGGAGTAGAGCAGCTCGTCGCGCTTCTGGTCCATGCCCAGGAAGATGGTGCGCAGCTCGGGGCCCTGCATCACCTTGGACTTGCCGCTGGCGTTGATGCGGGCCACGTCCTGCAGCGGCACGGGCTCGATCACGTCCACCTGGCCCGACAGCAGCGCGGCCACGCGCGTGGCGTCGTTGCCGATGGGCGTGTACTCGACGTTGACGACGTTGCCTTCGATCTTGCCCCAGTAGTTGCCGTTGCGCTGGAAGGTGGTCTTCACGTTGGGCTGGCGCTCGCGCAGGCGGAACGGGCCGGTGCCGTTGGCTCGGAAGGAGGCCGCGTTCTCGATGCCCTTGCGGCGATCCACCGGGCGCGTGGCCTGGTTGTCCTCGCACCACTTCTTGCTCATGATGTACAGCAGCGACAGCACATCGGGCAGGATGGGAAACGGGCCCTTGGTTTCGACGTCGACCGTGTGCGAGTTGACCTTGCGCACCTCTTTCACGTCGTTCACGTAGCTCTTCATGTCCGAGCCTTCGCCGGCGGCGCGCGCGAAGGTGAACAGCACGTCGTCGGCGGTGAAGGGCGTGCCGTCGTGGAATTCAACGCCCTTGCGCAGCTCGAAGCGCCAGACGGTGGGCGAGGTCTGCTTCCAGCTCGTGGCCAGGCCGGGCACCAGCTTGAGGTTGCGGTCGCGCGCCACCAGCGGCTCGTAGACGTTGCCCGTCACGGTGAGCTGCAGCGACTCGTTGAGCGAGTGCGGGTCCATCGACAGGGCATCACCCTGGTTGCCGATGCGCACCGTCTGGGCGCTGGCGGCACCAGCCGCCAGGGCTGCGGCCACGAGCAGGGCAGCCGAGGATTTTTTGAGGTTCATGCGTCGCTCCTTGCGGGGGTGGGTGAGGGGGTGGACTGGGAAAGGGTCTGGCGCGGCGTGGTGGGCTCGCTGGCCAATGGCATGCCTTGTTCGATGAGGCTGGCGTGCAAGGCGGCGCCCAAAGGCAGCACCTCGTCGTTGAAGTCGTAGCGGCTGTTGTGCAGGAAGCAGGCGCCCTGCCCGTTGTCGGCACCCTGCCCCAGGCGCAGGTAGGCGCCGGGCTTGACCTGCAGCATGAAGGAGAAATCCTCCGCGCCCATGCTCGGGTCCATGTTGCGGTCCACGTGCTCGTGGCCCACCAGCTTTTGCGCCACTTCCATCGCGAAGCGGGCCTCGTCGCGCGTGTTGATGGTGGCGGGGTAGATGCGTTCGTAGTTCAGGTGGGCCGAGGCCCCCAGGCCCAAGGCCACGCCCGAGCACACCTCGTGCAGGCGCTTCTCGACCATGGCCTGCACCTCGGGGTTGAAGGTGCGCACGGTGCCGATCAGGCGGGCCGTGCCCGGGATCACGCTGAAGGCGCCCGGGTCGCCGGCCTGCATGGAGCACAGGCTGATCACGGCGCTGTCGATCGCGCGCACGTTGCGCGAGACGATGCTCTGCACCGCCGTGATGATGTGGGCCGCCACCAGCACCGGGTCGACCGTGGCGTAGGGGTGCGCGCCATGGCCGCCCTTGCCGGTGACTTCGATGGTGATGCGGTCGGCCGAGGCCATCATGGGCCCCGGGTTCACGCCCACGGTGCCTGGGCGCATCTGCGGCCAGTTGTGCATCGCGAACACCGAGTTCACGGGAAAGCGCTCGAACAGGCCGTCCTCGATCATGGCCTTGGCGCCGGCAAAGCCTTCCTCGCCGGGCTGGAAGATCAGCACGGCCGTGCCGTCGAACTGCCGCGTCTCGGCCAGGTAGCGCGCCGCGCCCACCAGCATGGCCGTGTGGCCGTCGTGGCCGCAGCCGTGCATCATGCCCGGCTTGCTCGACTTCCAGGCGAAGTCGTTGTGCTCGGTCATGGGCAACGCGTCCATGTCGGCGCGCAGGCCGATCATGCGGCCGCTGCCGGTCTGGCGGCCGCGGATGACCGCCACCACACCGGTCTTGCCAATGCCGGTGTGGACCTCGTCCACCCCGCAGACCTTGAGCGACTCCACCACGCGCTTGGCGGTGTAGACCTCCTCGAAACCGAGTTCGGGGTGGGCGTGCAGGTCGCGGCGCAACGCCGTGAGTTCGGGGTGAAAGGCCGCGATGTGCGCGAACGCCGGGCCATGCACCTTGTAGCGGGACTTGCTCATGTCAATGCCCTCCGGCCTTCTCCACGCGCAGGCGCGGATCAACCACAAAGTACAACAGATCGACGATGAGGTTGATCACCACGAAGATCAGCGCGATCAGGCACAGGTAGGCGGCCATCACGGGGATGTCGGCGAAGGTCACGGCTTGGATGAACAGCAGGCCCATGCCCGGCCACTGGAACACCGTCTCGGTGATGATGGCAAAGGCGATGAGGCCGCCGAGCTGCAGGCCGGTGATGGTCATCACCGGCACCAGCGTGTTCTTCAGCGCGTGGCCGAAATGCACCGCGCGGTTGGTGAGCCCGCGGGCGCGGGCGAACTTGATGTAGTCGGTGCGCAGCACCTCCAGCATCTCGGCGCGCACCAGCCGCATGATCAGGGTGAGCTGGAAGATGGCCAGCGTGATCGCGGGCAGGGTGATGTGGATCCAGCCCTTGGTCGTCAGCAGGCCGGTGCTCCACCAGCCCAACGAGACCACGTCGCCGCGGCCGAAGCTGGGGAACCAGCCCAGGTGCACCGCGAACACCAGGATCAGCAGGATGCCGATCAGGAAGGTGGGCAGCGACACCCCCAGCAGCGAGATCGTCATGAAGACCTGGCTGAGGAAGGTGCCGCGCTTGAGCGCCGCGTACACGCCCATGGGAATGCCCACGAGCAGCGCGAGCACCGCCGCCACCATGGACAGCTCCAGCGTGGCCGGGAAACGCTCGGCGATGAGGCGCGAGACCTTGGCGCCCTGGCGCAGGCTCAGGCCGAACTCGCCCTGCGCGGCGTTGACCAAGAAGTGCCAGAACTGGACGAAGAAGGGCTGGTCCAGACCCAGGTCGGCGCGCAGGGCGCGCACCTGCTCCGGCGTGGCGTCCTGACCGAGCAGGAAGACCACCGGGTCCCCGACGTACTGGAACAGCATGAAGGCGATCAGCGCCACGCTGACCATGACGATCACCGCCTGGGCGAGCCGTCGGAGGATGAATGCGAACATCGATGAAAAAAGCAAGAGAGGGTCGCGCCCGAAAGGAGGCGACCCTCTTTGGTCAGTACCCGATTCAGTTTACCGTGATGAGCCGCCAATCCAGGCGGTTGTCGGCGCGGTGAACCACGTTGATGCTCTTCTTCATCGCCCAGGGAATGACCTGGTTGTGCAGCGGCAGGTGCGACACGTCGGCGTTCGACAGCTCCAGTGCCTCGGTCAGCAGGCGGTTGCGGATCAGCAGGTCGGTCTCCGTCTTGGCACGGTCGATGATCTGGTCCATCTTGGGGTTGCTGTAGCGGCCCACGTTGTAGTTGCCGTCACCGCCCTGCCCCACGCTGCGCACCAGCGACTGCAGGCTGTACATCGCGTCGAAGGTGGGCACGCCCCAGCCCAGCATGTAGATGCTGGCCTCGTAGCGCTGGATCATCGGGAAGTAGGTGGCCAGCGGCAGCGTGCGCAGCTTGGCCTTGACGCCGATGCGCGCCCACATGGCGGTCACGGCCTGGCAGATCGCCTCGTCGTTGATGTAGCGGTTGTTGGGGCAGGCGAAGTCGACCTCGAAACCGTCCTTGTAGCCGGCGTCCGCGAGCAGCTTCTGCGCGGCGGCCACGTCGAATGGGTAGCGCTGGTGCACGCCCTCCGTCCAGCCCGTCACCTGCGGCGCGATGAGCGCCCCCGTGGGCTGGCCCAGGCCGCGCAGCGTGACGCGCGCGATCGCGTTCATGTCGATCGCCTGGTACAGCGCCTTGCGCACGCGCACGTCCTTCAGCGGGTTCTTGCCCTTGACGTTGCTGCCCACGAGCTCGTCGCGGTGCTGGTCCATGCCGAAGAAGATGGTGCGGTTCTCGACCCCGTCCATGACCTTGAGGTTGCCGTCCTGGCGCAGGCGCGGCAGGTCCTGCGGGCTCGGATCCAGCACAAAATCCACCTCGCCCGAGAGCAGCGCGGCCATGCGCGTGGCCGTGGCCTTCACCGGCGTGTAGACGATCTCGGTGACGTTGGTCTCGGCGCCCTTGCCCCACCAGTTGGGGTTGCGCGTGAGCACCATCTTCTGGTCGGGCGCCCACTCCTTGAGGACGAAGGGCCCCGTGCCCATGGCGTTGCGGTGGGCGAAGTTCTCGTCCTGGGTCTTGATGTCCTTGGGCGCGGTGGAGTTGTTCTTCTCCGCCCAGGCCTTGCTCATCATGCGCAGCTCGGTGAGCTGGTTCACCAGCACCGGGTTAGGGCCCTTGGTGAAGATGTCAATGGTGTTGTTGTTGACCTTGACGATGCGGTCGATGCCCTGGATGTAGGGCGTGAAGTTCGAGGTCGGCGCCATTGCGCGCTGCAGCGAGAACACCGCGTCGTCGGCGGTGAAGTCGGAACCATCGTGGAATTTCACCCCGGTCCGCAGCGTCAGCCGCAGCTGAGTGGGCGAGACCTGGTTCCAGCCGGTGGCCAGCAGCGGCTCGGGCTTGAAGGTGCGGCTGTTGTAGTACACCAACGACTCATAGACCGAGGCATGGATGCCATTGGCCAACGCGTTGTTCTGGGAATGGATGTCCCAGGTCGGGATGTCGCTGGCACTCGTCCACTTGAAGGTCTTCGCTTGAAGACCGCCGGTCGTGACAGCCAAGGCTGCCCCCAGCACGACCGCCTGCATGGGCACGGAGAACGATTTCATCGTTGACACCTGAATTAAATGAAGGTGCCGGGACTATGCAACAAGCGTTCCCGCGCCAGCGACGGGACTTACCCGTACCGAGTATGGGCACCCGGATCGACACCGCGCGGCCCCCACCGGTTCGGCCGGAACAGGCCATTTCCGGACACCACTCGAAGCTTTATTCCTCCGTCATTTCAAATAATTCTTTATCGCTATATTTGGCTCGCCTATTGGCCATTTACTTAGGCATTTCAACCCCAAAACCATCAGGAAGGTCCCCTATGAAGAAGCTCCTCGTCGCCGCCTTGTTTGCCCTGAGCGCCGCCACCGGCTTCGCCGCCGTCGACGTCAACAAGGCCTCGCAAGCCGATCTCGACAGCATCAAAGGCATTGGCCCCAGCACCACGGGCAAGATCCTCGAACAGCGCAAAGCCGCCCCCTTCAAGAACTGGAACGACTTCATCGCGCGGGTCCCCGGCATCGGGGACAAACGCGCCGCGAAGTTGTCGCACGAAGGCCTGACGGTCAATGGCGAGGCCTTCAAGGCGACCAGCGCGCCAGCGGGCGCCAAACCGAAGCAGTGAGCACCGGCCACTGAACCGCCCATAAAAAAAAAACCGCCCGGCATGCCGGGCGGTTTTTGCTTGAGCGAAGCGCTTCTGAAGATCAGAAGTTGTGCTGGATGCCCACGCCGAACAGGGTGTTCTTGACTTCCGCGCCGGTACCGATGATTTCGGCTTTGGTGCGGTTGAAGGCAGCGTACGTGAAGGTGCGCTTGGACAGCGCGTACTTGGCGCCGATGCTGAAACCGGTGGTCTTGCTCAGATCCGTACCGCCAGACTCCAGCTTGGAACGGGCCACGCCAACACCGATGTCGAAGCCGGCGCCCAGGGGCACGTCCACACCGATGTTGAACTCGTTGGCCTTCACGTCAGCAAAGCCGTCCGGCTGCACTTTGGCCTGGTTCACGCCACCGACCAGCTTCACGACGCCGAAGTCGTAGGAGCCGTTCAGCAGGTTGTAGGTGGTCTTGCCGGTGGCGGCCAGGCCGGTCAGGATGCCGGTGCTGTCGATGCCGTTCAGGCCTTCGACTTTCTGGCTCTGGTGAGCGAAGCCAGCCACGATCGGGCCGTTGGCGTAGTTCAGGCTGAACGACACCAGGTTGCTGGCCTTGTTGTTCGGCGAGCTGGCGCGGTCTTCACCCAGCGAGTAGGCGAAAGCACCCGAGAAACCGCCGAAGTTGGGCGAGTTGTAGCGGATGGTGTTGTTCGGGTTGTCTTCGTAGCCGAGCCAGGTGGTCCACGACGACGCGAAGTTCGCGTTGAAGGTGTCGTTGGCCATCGAGCGGGTGTCGTCGTACGGCGTCCAGGGCTTGCCCAGCTGGACTTCACCGAAGCCACCCGACAGACCGACCCACGACTGGCGGTTGAAGCTCAGGCCACCGGCGGTGCCGTTGTCCATGGCCAGCGCGCCTTCCAGGTTGAAGTTGGCCTTCAGACCACCACCCAGATCCTCGGAGCCCTTGAAGCCCAGGCGGCTGGTGTTGAAGCCACCGCTTTCCAGCACGGTCTCACTGGCGGAACCGACACCGGTGATGTCCGTCTTGACACGGCCCACCCACACATCGGCCATACCGTAGAGCGACACGCTCGACTGAGCCATCGCGGCGCCGCAGGTGCCCAGAACGGCAAGAGCGATCAGACTTTTTTTCATGGGGAGATTCCTTTTCCTTTGGAACGGTTTGGGAAACGTTTCACACGACTGAAACTGCAGTGATGGTACCCATCGACATGCACGTTACGGGTTTGCCCCTAGGGGTTTTACACAAGAC
>NZ_MKSS01000302.1:0-1367 GCF_001897365.1 Hydrogenophaga sp. 70-12 | reverse complement strand
CAACGAGTGCTGGATCGCCGACCGCGACCGCTTCTCCTACGAAGCGCTCAATGGCGCGGACCGCCTCACCCAGCCCATGCTCAAGCAGGGCGGTGAGTGGAAGACCGTGGACTGGCAGACCGCGCTGGAGTACGTCGCCAATGGGCTGCGGCAGGTCAAGGCCGCGCACGGCGCCGGCGCCATCGGCCTGCTGGCCAGCCCGCACGCCACCGTGGAAGAGCTGGCCCTGGCCGGCGCCCTGGTGCGCGGCCTGGGCAGCGAGAACATCGACAGCCGCCTGCGCGCGGCCGACCCCGGCGCCGTGGCGCCCCAGGGCCAGGCGCGCTGGCTGGGCCGGCCCATCGCCGAACTCTCCACGCTGCAGCGTGTGTTGGTCGTGGGCTCGAACCTGCGCAAAGACCACCCGCTGTTTGCGCAGCGCATCCGCCAGGCCGTGCGCCGCGGCGCGCAACTGAGCGCGCTGGTCGAGGCCGCGCCCCAGTGGGCCATGAACGTCAAGCACACGCTGCTCAGCGACAGCGCGGCCTGGGTATCGGCCCTGGCCGGCGTGGCCGCCGCGGTGGCCGCCGAGAAGGGCGTGTCCGCTCCGGTGCCGGTCGAGGCGACCGACGCTCAGCGCGCCATCGCGGCCTCGCTGCTGGGCGGCGAGCACAAGGCGGTGCTGCTCGGCAACGCCGCCGCGCACCACGCTCAGGCCACCAGCCTGCTGGCCCTGGCCCAGTTCATCGCCCAGCACACCGGCGCCAGCGTGGGCTACCTCACCGAGGCGGCCAACACCGTGGGCGCGCAGCTCGTGGGCGCCGTGCCGGGGCAGGGCGGCCTGCACGCCGGCCGCATGCTCGGCGGGGCGCTCAAGGCCGCGCTGCTGCTCAACGTGGAAGCCGAGGACACGGCCCCCGGGCTCCAGGGCCTGGCGAACACCGACATGGTCGTGACCCTGAGCCCCTTCAAGACCAACCTGGACGTGAGCGACGTGCTGCTGCCGATCGCACCGTTCACCGAAACCTCCGGCAGCTTCGTCAACGCCGAAGGCCGCCTGCAGAGCTTCCACGCCGTGGTGCGCCCCCTGGGCGACACCCGCCCGGCCTGGAAGGTGCTGCGCGTGCTGGGCAACCTGCTCGAGCTGCCGGGCTTCGACGCCGATTCCTCGCAGGCCGTACTCGCGCGCGCGCTGCCGGGTGTCGAGTCGGGCGCCTTGGTGGCGGCCGAGCGCCTGAACAACCAGGCCCCTGGCACGACCATCGACACCACGCCTGCGGCGGCCCCGCCCTGCGTGGCCAGCATCTACCAACTCGACGCCCTGGTGCGCCGCGCTCCGTCGCTGCAGCTCACGGCCGATGCCCGCCGCGCGCGCGCAGAAGAAGGGG
>NZ_MKSS01000301.1:1574-2029 GCF_001897365.1 Hydrogenophaga sp. 70-12 | reverse complement strand
CCGCTCCCCGCAAGGCGCCCGCCAAGGCCGCCTGAGCCGGCGTCACAGCATCTCGGGCGTCTGCACCGTCACGACCACGGTCTCGCCCACGCCGGCGCGCTCGCGGTGGCGCAGCCACCACAGCGCGCCTTTTTTCACCGAGCAATCGTCCTCGGTGAAACCGAGCAGGCGCGCGACCACCTGGCCCAGCGTGGGCTGGTGGCCCACCACCAGCACGGGGCTTTTGCCCGCCGGCCATTGCACCAGGTCCAGCAGGGCCTCGGCGCTGGCCTCGGGCGCGATCGCCTCGCTCAGCTTGTAGCGCCGGCCCAGCGCCATCACCGTCTGCTCGCAACGAGCGGCCGGGCTGCTCCAGACCCGCGCGCCCTCGGGCAACTGACGGTCCAGCCAGGCCGCCATCCGCGCGGCCTGCTTCTCGCCGCGCGGCGTGAGCCGGCGCGCCAGGTCGTGGCGGT
>NZ_MKSS01000301.1:0-1479 GCF_001897365.1 Hydrogenophaga sp. 70-12 | reverse complement strand
GCTTCGGCGTGGCGCCACAGGATCAGGTCCATGGCGCGCACCGTCATGGCCATGCCTTCAGCCTTTCCCGCCATGCCGGGCCATCAGGCTGGCCTGGGCCGACTGCAAGTGGTGGCGCTGGCGCCCCGAGGCGCCCTGCCCGGCCGGCACATAGCGGCCGTCTGGCTGCAGCAGCCAGGCATCGCGCGTGTCGTGCAGATAGGCGTTGAGGCATTCGTCCACGATGCGCTGGCGCAGGGCCGGATCGGTCACCGGCCAGGCCAGCTCCACGCGGCGCAGCATGTTGCGGTTCATCCAGTCGGCGCTGGCCAGCCAGACCTCTTCCTCGCCGCCCACGCGGAAGTGGTACACGCGCGAATGCTCCAGCAGCCGGCCGATGACCGAGCGCACGCGCACGTTGTCGGTGAAGCCAGGCACGCCGGCCGGCAGTACGCAGGCGCCGCGCACGATGAGGTCGATCTTCACACCCTGCTGCGAGGCCGCGGCCAGCGCGCGCGCCAGCGGTTCGTCGGTGAGCGCGTTCATCTTCAGCGTGATGCGCGCGTCCTGCCCGCGTGACGCGGCCTCGCCGGCGGCGGCCACCTTGTCGAGCATGGCCTTGTGCAGCAGGAAGGGCGCGATCAGCGCCTTGTTGAGCCGAGCAAGGCGGTTCTGGCTGGCCAGATGCAGGAAAACCTGGTCCACGTCGGCGGTGAGCGCCTCGTCCGCCGTGAGGGTGCTCAGGTCGGTGTAGACGCGCGCGGTGCCGGGGTTGTAGTTGCCGGTGGACAGGTGCGCGTAGCGGCGCAGGCCTTCGGCCTCGCGGCGCGTGATCAGCAGCATCTTGGCGTGCGTCTTGAGGCCAACCACCCCGTACACCACCTGCGCGCCCACGGACTCCAGGCGCTCGGCGTAGTTGATGTTGGCTTCCTCGTCGAAGCGGGCCTTGAGCTCCACCACAGCCGTCACTTCCTTGCCGCGGCGCACTGCCTCGCGCAGCAGATCCATGAGCTCGCTCTTGGCACCCGTGCGGTAGATGGTCTGCTTGATCGCCAGCACGTCGGGGTCTTCCACCGCCTCGCGCAGGAAGGACAGCACCGCGTCGAAGCTCTCGTACGGCTGGTGGATGAGCACGTCGCCCTGGCGCAGCCGCTCGAAGAAGGACTGGCCCGGCGTGAGCTGCAGCGGCCAGCCGGGCAGGTAGGGCTCGAAGCGCAGCTCGGGCGCGTCGACCTTGTCGATGAGCTGGTTCAAGCGCACCAGGTTCACCGGGCCGGGCACGCGGTACAGGCAGGCCTCGGGCAGGCCGAACTGCTCCAGCAGGAAGTCGGACAGGAAGGTGGAGGCACCGGCCGAGACCTCCAGCCGCAGCGCCTGACCGTAGTGGCGCTGCTGCAGGCCCTTGCGCAGCGCGGTGCGCAGGTTCTTCACCTCTTCCTCGTCCACCGCCAGGTCGGAGTGGCGCGTGACGCGGAACTGCGAAAACTCGGTCACCTGGCG
>NZ_MKSS01000300.1:0-8137 GCF_001897365.1 Hydrogenophaga sp. 70-12 | reverse complement strand
CCGGCAGCCTGCCCAACGACGGCAAGGTGATCGAGGACGCCCGCAGCTACCGCTGAAGGGCGCCGGGACAGGGGTTTGTACGGGTGGGGGGCTACGTATTTCCCGCGATGGCCGCCCCCGTGGGCCCGCATAGCATGCGCGGGTCATTAACCTCCCTACAGGAGACAACCATGAAACAGCTCGTCACTCTGGCCCTGGGCACAACCCTGGCGGTGGGCGCGTTCGCCCAGGCCTTCCCCAGCAAACCCATCACCTTCGTGGTGCCCTTCGCCGCTGGCGGCCCGACCGACCTCGTGGCACGCCAACTCGCCGAGGCCATGCGCAAGCCGCTGGGCAACAACGCCAACATCGTGGTCGAGAACACCGCCGGCGCCGGCGGCACCATCGCCGCGACCCGCGTGGCCCGCGCCCCCAAGGACGGCTACACCCTGCTCGTGTGGCACATCGGCATGGCCGCCACCGACAGCCTCTACAAGAAGAAGCAGTTCAGCGCGCTGGACGATTTCGAGTACCTGGGCGCCATCAACGACGTGCCCATGACGCTGCTGGGCTCCAACAAGCTCAATGCCAATACCTACCGCGACTTCGAGGCCTACATCCGCTCCAACGGCGGCAAGCTCAACCTGGCGCACGCCGGCCTGGGCTCGGCCTCGCACATCTGCGGCCTGATGTGGCAGCACGCCGTCAAGCTCGACAAGTCCATGACCACCATTGCCTACCGCGGCACCGGCCCGGCCATGAACGACCTCATCGGCGGCCAGGTGGACGTGATGTGCGACCAGACCACCAACACCACCGCGCAGATCGAGGGCGGCCGCGTGAAGGCCTTCGCCGTGACCACGGCCAAGCCGCTGAGCAACCACCCCATCCTCAAGCACTACCCTTCGCTGCAGGAAATGGGCCTCAAGGGCTTCAACCTCACCATCTGGCACGGCATGTACGCCCCGAAAGGCACGCCGCCCGACGTGCTGAAAAAGCTCAATGACGCCCTCAAGGTCGCGCTCAAGGACCCCGAGTTCATCAAGCGCCAGGAAGAACTGGGCGCCATCGTGGTGACCGACGACCGCGTCACGCCCGAAGGCCACAAGAAGTTCGTGGCCAACGAGATCGCCAAGCTCAAGGTGGTGATCGACGCGGCCGGCCAGTACGCCGATTAATAGGGAAACACCCCCCGCGGCGCTTCGCGCCACCCTCCTGAACGGGGGCGACACCTGCGGCCCGGCGAAGCCGGTTCCGCGGTGTCTCTGGGTTTTCACCCGTGCGCGCTGCGCGGGTGTCTCTGGGCTGACACCTGCGCTCGCCGGGTAGTAGTCCTCCGGTTGACTCCCCGACGCTGACCGGTAGGCTGACGGTCACCGACCGTTCAAGCAGGAGACCACCGCATGCGCCTCAGCCGCCGATCCCTCATTGCCCTCGCCACCGCCCTGGCCCTGCCCGCCGCCACGCTCGCGCAGGGTGCCTGGCCGAACAAGCCGGTGCGCATCGTCGTGCCCTTCGCGCCGGGCGGCACCACCGACATCCTGGCCCGCACCCTCGCGCCCGAGCTGAGCAAGGCCTTTGGCCAGAGCTTCGTGGTGGAGAACCGCGCGGGCGCGGGCGGCAACATCGGCGCCGAGGTGGTGGCCAAGTCGCCCGGTGACGGCTACACCCTGCTCATGGGCACCGTGGGCACGCACGGCATCAACAAGTCGCTGTACAGCAAACTGCCCTACGACCCGCAGAAGGACTTCGTGCCCGTGACCCTGGTGGCCGGCGTGCCCAACGTGATGGTGATGGGCACCAAGCGCGCGCAGGAGCTCGGCATCCAGAGCGTGGCCGACTTCATCAAGGTCGCCAAGGCCCGGCCCGGGCGGCTGAACATGGCCTCCAGCGGCAATGGCACCTCCATTCACCTGGCCGGCGAGCTGTTCAAGTCGCGCACCGGCATCTTCATGACGCACATCCCCTACCGCGGCTCGGGCCCGGCACTGGCCGACCTGCTGGCCGGCGGCGTGGACGTGATGTTCGACAACCTGCCCTCGTCCATGGCGCACATCCAGGCCGGCAACCTCAAGGCCTTCGCCGTGACCAGCGCGGTGCGCTCGGCCGCCCTGCCCGACGTGCCCACGGTGGCCGAGGCGGGCAAGCTGCCGGGCTTCGAGGCCAGTTCCTGGTTCGGCCTGCTCGCGCCGGCCGGCACGCCGGCCGACACCGTGAACCGCCTGCAGCAGGAAACCGCCAAGGCCCTCAGCGCCCCGGCGGTGAAGGAACGCCTGCTGGCCCAGGGCGCCATCCCCAGCGGCAACACGCCGGCCGAGTTCGCGGCGCTGATCGACGCGGAAATCCGCAAGTGGGAGGCCGTGGTGAAGGCCTCGGGCGCGAAGGTGGATTGACGGCGGCGGGCGGGCTCACACCCCCCAGACCACCTCCACGCGCTCCTTCAGGGCGCGCTGCAGCATTTCGATGAAGGGCGTGCTGCGCATGCGCAGGCTCACGCTCTCGAACGTCGGCGGGACCTCGCCCTTGGCCTCGGCCTCGTCGCGCAGGCGCTTGTGCTCGGCTTCCTCGGCCAGCACCGCGGCGCGGATCGCATCGATCGCGCGCGGCATGTCGTCAGGCAGCAGCACCCCAGGGCTGTCAGGGTCCTTGCCCAGGATCTCCAGCATGCGCTTGCCGTGCGCCGGCAGCATGACGAGATCGCCGGTCTCCCGGGATTTGAAGCGGTACACACTCATGTCGTTTCTCGAACGCGGAACGCCCGACCTTACTCCCTTGGGGGCGGCCACGCCAGTGCGCTGGTGTAACACGGCTTTCACTGCCAAGGGTTTACCCGGTTGTTCGCTGATGTTTCATGTCTAAACTAATTAAACATGAAAACGTCGCTGCAACGCATCCTGTGCATCGGTGGTGGCCCGGCAGGGCTGTACTTCGCGCTGTTGATGAAGCGGCGACAGCCCTCGCTGGAGGTCACGGTCGTCGAGCGCAACCGCCCCTTCGACACCTTCGGCTGGGGCGTGGTGCTCTCCGACCAGACCCTGGGCAATCTGCGCGCGGCCGACCCCGAAACGGCGCAGGAAATCGGCGACGCCTTCAACCACTGGGACGATATCGAGGTCTTCTACAAAGGCCGCAGCGTGCGCAGCGGCGGCCACGGCTTCTGCGGCATTGGCCGCAAGCGGCTGCTCAATGTGCTGCAGGCGCGCTGCCAGCAGCTCGGCGTGAAGCTGGTGTTCGAGACCGACGTCACCGACGACCAGGCCCTGGCCGCGTTGTACCGGGCCGATCTGGTCATCGCCAGCGACGGCCTCAACAGCCGCGTGCGCACGCGCTACGCCAGCACCTTCGAGCCCGACATCGACAACCGCCAGTGCCGCTTCGTGTGGCTCGGCACCAAGAAGACCTTCGACGCCTTCACCTTTGCCTTCGTCCAGACCGAGCACGGCTGGTTCCAGGCCCACGCCTACCAGTTCGACGCCGACACCTCCACCTTCATCGTGGAGACGCCCGAACACGTCTGGAAGGCACACGGCATCGACCAGATGAGCCAGGAAGACGGCATCGCCTTCTGCGAGAAGCTCTTCGCGCCCTACCTCGACGGCCACCGCCTCATCAGCAACGCCGGCCACCTGCGCGGCTCGGCCATCTGGATCCGCTTCCCGCGCGTGATCTGCAAGACCTGGGTGCACTGGCAGGCCATCGAGGGCAGGAACACCCCCATCGTGCTGATGGGCGACGCCGCGCACACGGCGCACTTCTCCATCGGCAGCGGCACCAAGCTCGCGTTGGAGGACGCCATCGACCTGGCCACCGAGTTCGAGCGCCACCCCGAGGCCGACGTCGCCACGGTGCTGCAGGCCTACGAGGCCCGGCGCAGCGTGGAGGTGCTCAAGATCCAAAACGCCGCGCGCAATTCCACCGAGTGGTTCGAGCACGTGGACCGCTACACCGGCATGGAGATCGAGCAGTTCGCCTATTCGTTGCTCACGCGCAGCCAGCGCATCAGCCACGAGAACCTGCGCCTGCGCGACGCCCGCTGGCTGGAAGGCTACGAAAACTGGCTCGCGAATCGCGCCGGCAGCGCGGCCGCGAAACACCCCACGCCGCCCATGCTGCTGCCGCTGAAGGTGCGCGGCCTGTCATTGAAGAACCGCATCGTCGTGTCGCCCATGGCGCAGTACAAGGCGCAGGACGGCGTGGTGGGCGACTGGCACTTTGTTCACCTGGGCGCGCGCGCCGCCGGCGGCGCGGCGCTGGTGATGGTCGAGATGACCAGCCCCACGCCCGAGGGCCGCATCACCCCCGGTTGCCCCGGGCTGTGGAACGACGCGCAGCAGCGCGCCTTCGAGCGCATCGTTCGCTTCGCCCATGAAGAGGGCGATGGCGTGAAGATCGGCCTGCAACTCGGCCACAGCGGCCCCAAGGGCTCCACGCAACTGGGCTGGGAACAGATCGACGAGCCCCTGCCCAGCGACAACTGGCCACTGCTGTCGGCCAGCGCCCTGCCCTACGGCGAGCAGAACCAGGTGCCGCGCGCCATGACCCGCGCCGACATGGACGCCATGACCGCCGCCTTCGTCGACTCGACGCGGCGCGCCGCCGCCGCCGGTTTCGACTGGCTGGAGCTGCACTGCGCGCACGGCTACCTGCTCTCGGCCTTCATCTGTCCGCTCACCAACCAGCGCACCGACGCTTATGGCGGCTCGCTGGAGAACCGCTGCCGCTACCCGCTGGAAGTCTTCCAGGCCATGCGCGCCGCCTGGCCCGCCGACAGGCCCATGAGCGTGCGCATCTCGGCGCACGACTGGGCACCCGGTGGCAACACGCCCGACGACGCGGTGGCCATCGCGCGCCTGTTCAAGGCCGCTGGCTGCGATGTGATCGACGTCTCCTCGGGACAGACCACGCGCCAGGCCAGGCCGGTGTATGGCCGCATGTACCAGACACCGTTCGCCGACCGCGTGCGCAACGAGGTCGACATCCTGACCATGGCGGTGGGCGCCATCAGCGAGGCCGACCACGCCAACAGCATCGTGGCCGCGGGCCGCGCCGACCTGTGCGCCGTGGCCCGCCCGCACCTGGCCAATCCGGCCTGGACGCTGCACGAGGCCGCCAAGCTTCAGACCCGCGCCATCGATTGGCCCGCGCCCTACCTGAGCGGGCGCGACCAGCTCTACCGGGAGATCGCGCGCCAGCAAGCCATGAAGGCGCAAGAGGAAGAGGAGGCCAGCAAATGAACGCTCTCGAAAACCTGGACCTCGAGGCGCGCGCACACAGCGAGCACGCGCATGAGCTGCGCCTGTGGTTGCGCCTGCTCACCTGCTCGCAGCTGATCGAGAAGCGCGTGCGTGCGGGACTTCGGGAGCATTTCGACACCACGCTGCCGCGCTTCGATCTGATGGCGCAACTCGAACGCCACCCGGACGGACTGAAGATGAAGGAGCTGTCGCACCGGCTCATGGTCACGGGCGGCAACGTCACCGGCATCACCGACCAGCTCGTGGCCGAGGGCCTGGTCGAGCGCACCGGCGTCGAGGGCGACCGCCGCGCCTTTCGCGTGCGCCTGACCGAGCGCGGCCGTCGCGCCTTCACCCAGATGGCCGAACAGCACGAGCACTGGATCGTGGAGGCCTTCGAGGGCCTGTCGCCGCGCGACCTCGAGCAGCTCTACAAGCTGCTGGGCAAGGTCAAGCAGCACCAGCTCGAACTCAACCAGCGCCTGACGGACGCCATCGAATGAAACACCCCATCCCCGACCACAACCCCATGCGCGGCCAGTACGCGCCGGCCCCGGCCTCGCCCCGGCACTTCGCCCTGTCCATCGCGGGCGGCGTGGCCACCGTCACGCTCAACCGCCCGGACCGCAAGAACCCGCTCACCTTCGACTCCTACGCCGAGCTGCGCGACTGGTTCCACGGCCTGCAACGCGCCACCGACGTGAAGGCGGTGGTGCTCACCGGTGCGGGCGGCAACTTCTGCTCCGGCGGCGACGTGCACGAGATCATCGGCCCGCTGACGAAGATGACCATGCCCGAGCTGCTGGCCTTCACGCGCATGACGGGCGCGCTGGTGAGCGCCATGCGCGCCTGCCCGCAGCCCATCGTGGCCGCCATCGACGGCGTGTGCGCCGGCGCTGGCGCCATGATGGCCCTGGCCAGCGACCTGCGCCTGGGCACGGCGCGCGCCAGCACCGCCTTCCTGTTCACGCGCGTGGGCCTGGCCGGCGCCGACATGGGCGCCTGCGCCCTGCTGCCGCGCCTGATCGGCCAGGGCCGCGCCAGCGAGCTGCTGTTCACCGGCCGCGCCATGAAGGCCGACGAAGGCCTGGCCTGGGGTTTCTTCAATGCCCTGCACGAACCCGAGGCCCTGCCCGGGGCCGCGCTCAAGCTCGCGGCCTCGCTCGCCGAAGGCCCGACCTTCGCGCACGGCATGACCAAAACCATGCTGCACCAGGAATGGGCCATGACGCTGGACCAGGCCATCGAGGCCGAGGCCCAGGCCCAGGCCATCTGCATGCAGACGCAGGACTTCCGCCGTGCCTACGAGGCCTTCGCGGCGAAGCAGCGCCCGGTCTTCGAGGGAGACTGAGCCCATGGTCGCCTTCGACCGCCCCCATGGCATGACCCCGCCGCAGGCGCAGTGGGAACTGCCCTTTTTCGGCGAGCACCACCGCGCGCTCGCCCTGGGCCTGGCCGACTGGGCCGGCGCGCAACAGGTGGACGAATCCGACGACCGCCGCGCCTGCCGCGACTGGGTGCGCCGCCTGGGTGAGTCCGGCTGGCTGCGCTACTGCGTGCCCGCCGCGCACGGCGGCGCGCTCGACAAGCTCGACTCGCGCGCGCTCGTGGTCCTGCGCGAAACCCTGGCCTTCCACTCGCCGCTGGCCGACTTCGCCTTCGCCATGCAAGGCCTGGGCAGCGGCAGCATCACGCTCGGGGGCAGCGAGGCGCAGCGCGAACAGCGCCTGCGCGCCGTGGCCAGTGGCGCGCAGATCGCCGCTTTCGCGCTCAGCGAACCCGAGGCCGGCTCCGACGTGGCCGGCATGCGGACCCGCGCCCGCCCGGTGGACGGCGGCTGGGCACTGGATGGCAGCAAGACCTGGATCAGCAACGGCGGCCTGGCCGACTTCTACGTGGTCTTCGCCAAGACCACACCCGACGCCGGCGCGCGCGGCATCAGCGCCTTCGTCGTGCCGGCCGACGCGCCGGGCCTGGACACCACCGAGCACATCGACGTGATGGCCCCGCACCCGCTCGCCACCCTGCGCTTCAAGGACTGCCGCGTCGGCGCCGACGCGCTGGTGGGCGCAGTGGACGGGGGCTTCAAGCTGGCCATGCAGACGCTGGATATCTTCCGCGCCTCGGTGGCCGCCGCCGCGCTGGGCATGGCACGCCGCGCCTTCGCCGAGGCGGTGGCCCACGCGAAGCGGCGCGAGATGTTCGGCCAGCACCTGGCCGACTTCCAGCTCACCCAGGCGCGCCTGGGTGAGATGAGCGCGCTGATCGACGCCGGCGCGATGCTCACTTACCGCGCCGCCTGGATGCGCGACGAGAGCGCTTCGCAAGGCGCCGGCACGCCGGCCTACACCGCCGCCGCCGCGGCCGCCAAGCTCACCGCCACCGAGAACGCGCAGCGCGTGATCGACATGGCCGTGCAGATGTTCGGCGGGCGCGGGGTGCGCGTGGGCGAGGTGGTGGAACACCTCTACCGAGACATCCGCTCGCTGCGCATCTACGAGGGCGCGAGCGAGGTGCAGCTCCTGATCCTCGGCAAGAACGCCCTGCGTTGAACCACGAGACACCGATGACATCCGCCCAGACCGACCGCTTCGTGCACGACCGGCTGCCCCCACCGGGGCAATGGCCCGAGCTGCGCTTCGACACGCCCGAGCTGCAGGCCATTCCCGCGCAGGTGAACCTGGTGCAGGCCCTGTTCGACCAGGCCTTCGCCCGGGGCCACGCCGAGCGCCCCTTCCTGCGCAGCGACGCCCGCACGCTGAGCTATGCGCAGGCGCGCGAGCAGGTCAACCGCATCGCCAACCTGCTGGTGCGCGAACACGGCCTGGTGCCCGGCAACCGCGTGCTGCTGCGCGGCGGCAACTCGGTGGCCATGGCGCTGGCCTGGCTGGCCGTGGTGCAGGCCGGGCTGGTGGTGGTCGCCA
>NZ_MKSS01000299.1:0-8230 GCF_001897365.1 Hydrogenophaga sp. 70-12 | reverse complement strand
GCGGTTGTCGGTGATGATCTTCTCGGCCTTGTCGAACTGGCCCGAGCCGCGCTGCGGGTAGCCGCAGCACAGGTAGCCGGGCGGCAGCACGGTCTGCACGCCGGCGTGCCAGAGCATGGCCTGGGTGGCCAGGCCGACCTGGCTGAACAGGCGCTCCGAGCCGCAACCGGGGAAGTAGAAGACCGCTTCGGTCTCGGCCGTGGTGCCCTGCGGGTTGCGGATGATGGGAACGTAGTCCTTGTCTTCGATGTCCAGCAGCGCGCGCGCGGTCTTCTTGGGCAGGCCGCCCGGCATCTTCTTGTTGATGAAGTGGATGACCTGCTCTTTGATGGGCGCCGGGCCCAGGGTAGCCGGCGGCGCGCTGGTCTGCTTGCGCGCCACGCGCTTGAGCAACTGGTTGGCCAGGCGCTGCGCCTTGAAGCCCACGCCGACCATGGCCGTGCGCATGAGCTTGATGGTCTCGGGCTGGGTGGCATTGAGGAAGAACATGGCCGCCGCGTTGCCGGGACGGAAGCTCTTCTGGCCCATCTTGCGCAAGAGGTTGCGCATGTTCATGGTGACGTCGCCGAAGTCGATTTTCACCGGGCAGGGCGTGAGGCACTTGTGGCAGACCGTGCAGTGGTCGGCCACGTCCTCGAACTCCTGCCAGTGCTGGATGCTCACGCCGCGGCGCGTCTGCTCTTCGTAGAGGAACGCCTCGATCAGCAGCGAGGTGGCCAGGATCTTGTTGCGCGGGCTGTAGAGCAGGTTGGCGCGAGGCACGTGGGTGGCGCAGACCGGCTTGCACTTGCCGCAGCGCAGGCAGTCCTTCACCGAATCGGCGATGGCGCCGATGTCGCTCTGCTGCATGATGAGCGACTCGTGTCCCATGAGGCCGAAGCTGGGCGTATAGGCGCGCGAGAGGTCGGCGGTGTGGGCGCCGTCCATGGCGCCGCGCAGCAGCTTGCCCTTGTTGAAGCGGCCCTCGGGGTCCACCTTGGCCTTGTAGTCGGCGAACGGCTGGAGCTCCTCGTCGGTGAGGTACTCCAGCTTGGTGATACCGATGCCGTGCTCACCCGAGATCACGCCGTCCAGGCCGCGCGCGAGCACCATGATGCGGTCCACCGCCTCGTGCGCGGTCTGCAGCATCTCGTAGTCGTCGCTGTTCACCGGGATGTTGGTGTGCACGTTGCCGTCGCCCGCGTGCATGTGCAGGGCCACCCACACGCGGCCCTTGAGCACGCGCTTGTGGATGGCGTTGCACTCGGCCAGCAGCGGGCCGAAGGCGGCGCCGGCGAACAGCTGCTGCAGCGGCGCGCGGATCTGGGTTTTCCAGCTCGCGCGCAGGCTGTGGTCCTGCAGCTGCGGGAACAGGCGGTCCACGTCCTGCAGCCAGCCGCCCCAGAGGGCGCGCACCTCGCGCACCAGGGCCAGGGCCTGCTGCACGCGGTCTTCCATCAGTTCGGCGGTGGGGATCTCGCTGGCGTCGTCGCCCTTGCCCAGGGGCAGGTTCCCGCGCTGGAAGAAGGCCTCCAGCTCGTCGGCCAGCCGGATCTTGTTGCGCAGCGAGAGCTCGATGTTGATGCGCTCGATGCCCTCGGTGTACTCGCCCATGCGCGGCAGCGGGATCACCACGTCTTCGTTGATCTTGAAGGCGTTGGTGTGTTTGCTGATGGCGGCCGTGCGCTTGCGGTCGAGCCAGAACTTCTTGCGCGCCTCGGGGCTGATGGCGGTGAAACCCTCGCCGTGGCGCGTATTGGCGATGCGGATGACCTCGCTGGTGGCGCGCGCCACCGCGTCCGGGTCGTCGCCCACGATGTCACCGATCAGCACCATCTTGGGCAGGCCACCGTTGCCCTTCTTGCTCTTGGTGGCGTAGCCGACCGCCTTCAGGTAGCGGTCGTCCAGATGCTCCAGGCCGGCCAGGACCACGCCCGAGCGCTTCTGCTCGGCGAACATGAAGTCCTTGATCTCGACGATGCTGGGCACGGCGTCCTTGGGGTTGCCGAAGAACTCCAGGCACACGGTGCGGGTGTGCTCGGGCATGCGGTGCACGATCCAGCGCGCGCTGGTGATCAGGCCGTCGCAGCCCTCTTTCTGGATGCCCGGCAGGCCCGAGAGGAACTTGTCGGTGACGTCCTTGCCCAGGCCTTCCTTGCGGAAAGTCTTGCCCGGGATGGCCAGGGTTTCGGTGCGGCGCGGGGTCTTGCCGTCGGGCGCGAAGTAGCGCAACTCGAAAGTGGCGACCTCGGCGTCGTGGATCTTGCCGCGGTTGTGGTCCAGGCGGGTCACCTCCAGCCACTCGGCCTGGGGCGTGACCATGCGCCAGCTGACCAGGTTGTCCAGCGCCGTGCCCCACAGCACGGCCTTCTTGCCGCCCGCGTTCATGGCCACGTTGCCGCCGATGCACGAGGCCTCGGCGCTGGTGGGGTCGACCGCGAACACGTGGCCGGCGCGCTCGGCCGCGTCGGCCACGCGCTGCGTGACCACGCCGGCCTCGGTCCAGATGGTGGGCAGCGGCTCGTCGTGCCCGGGCACCTTGACCCATTCCACCTCGGTCATGGCCTCGAGCTTCTCGGTGTTGATGACCGCGCTCTTCCAGGTCAGCGGGATGGCGCCGCCGGTGTAGCCGGTGCCGCCCCCGCGCGGAATGATGGTCAGGCCCAGTTCGATGCAGCCCTGCACCAGGCCGGCCATTTCGGCCTCGGTGTCGGGCGTGAGCACCACGAAGGGGTATTCCACCCGCCAGTCGGTGGCGTCGGTGACGTGCGAGACGCGCGACAGGCCGTCGAACTTGATGTTGTCCCGGGCCGTGAGCCGGCCCAGGGCCTTCTGGGCGCGCTGGCGCAGGGCCGCGACCTCGTCAAAAGAGCGGGCGAAGGCCTCGACGGCGGCGCGGGCGGCCACCAGCAGCTCGCCCACCAGGGCGTCGCGGGCCGGGTCGTCCTGGGGCGTGCGGCGCTTCTGCACCTCGGCCAGGCGGTGGTTCAGGGCGTCGACCAGCTGCCCGCGGCGCTTGGCGCTGGACAGCAGGTCGTCCTGCAGGTAGGGGTTGCGCTGCACGACCCAGATGTCACCCAGCACCTCGTACAGCATGCGGGCCGAACGGCCAGTGTGGCGCTCGCCGCGCAGCTGGTCCAGCAGCGACCAGGAGCGCTCGCCCAGCAGCCGGATCACGATCTCGCGATCCGAGAAGGAGGTGTAGTTGTAAGGAATCTCCCGCAAGCGGGGGGTATCGTCCGTGGCGGTGGCGAGCAACGTGAGCGGGGTGGGAGCGTTCATGGGGCACCCGGCACCGTCATAGGGCACCGAGGCGGGGATGGTATCGCAGCGCAACATCCCATCCCTTCCTTATGGAAACCCCCCGTTGTCATACCCGGGCAACACCTGTGCAATCGATCCGTCACACCAGACCGATAGCCTGCGGCTTCCGCAGCATCCCCTACCCGAGGAGCCTTTCATGAAAAACCGATTCCTGCCCCTGGCCGGTGCCGTCGCCCTGGCCGCCACCCTTGCCGGCCCCGCCCACGCCCAGACCGAGATCCAGTGGTGGCATTCCATGGGTGGCGCCCTGGGCGAATGGGTCAACGACCTGGCCAAGGACTTCAACGCCAGCCAGACCCAGTACAAGATCGTGCCCACCTTCAAGGGCAGCTACGACGAGTCCATGACCGCCGCCATCGCGGCCTTCCGGGCCGGCAACGCCCCGCACATCCTGCAGGTCTTCGAGGTCGGCACCGCCACCATGATGGCCAGCCGCCAGGCCATCGTGCCCGTGGGCGAGGTGATGAAGAAGGCCGGCGTGACCTTCAACCCGGACGCCTACGTGCCCGCCGTGGCCGGCTACTACACCGCGCCCAACGGCCAGATGCTGAGCTTCCCTTTCAACAGCTCGACCACCGTCTTCCACTACAACAAGGACGCCTTCAAGGCCGCCGGCCTGGACCCGGACAAGCCGCCCAAGACCTGGCCCGAGGTGGCCCTGGCGGCCGGCAAGCTCAAGGCCTCGGGCCACAAATGCCCCTTCACCACCAGCTGGGTGAGCTGGACCCAGCTGGAGAGCTTCTCGGCCTGGCACAACACCGAGTTCGCCACCCTGGGCAACGGCATGCGCGGCCTCAACACCCGCCTAAGCTTCAACAGCCCGCTGCACGTGCGCCACATCGAAAACCTGGCCAACATGGCCAAGACCGGCCTGTTCGTCTACAAGGGCCGCGGCAACGCCGCCGACGCCACCTTCGTCTCGGGCGAGTGCGCCATGGTGACCGGCTCCTCGGCGCTGTACGGCAACGTCAAGCGCAACGCCAAGTTCACCGGCGGCATCAGCACCCTGCCCTACTACCCCGACGTGGCCGGCGCGCCCCAGAACACCGTCATCGGCGGCGCCAGCCTGTGGGTGATGTCGGGCAAGAAGGAGGCCGAGTACAAGGGCGTGGCCCAGTTCTTCGCCTTCCTGTCCAAACCCGAGGAAGCCGCCAAGAGCCACCAGCGCACCGGCTACCTGCCGGTGACCAAGGCGGCCTACGAGCTCACCGAGAAGTCGGGCTTCTACAAGCAGAACCCGGGCACCGACGTGTCGGTGGAGCAGATGATCCGCAAGACCACCGACAAGTCGCGCGGCATCCGCCTGGGCAACTTCGTGCAAATCCGCACCATCAACGACGAGGAACTCGAACAGGTCTGGGCCGGCCGCAAGGCGCCCAAGCAGGCCCTGGACGACGCCGTCAAGCGCGGCAATGAGCTGCTGATCCGCTTCGAAGCCGCCAACAAGGGCAAGTGATGGCCCGCCGGGCGCCCCAGGCGCCCTGCCCGCCCCGCACCGGCGCGACCCGGGCGGGGCGGTTTTTGTTGTAGCGTCGCCCCTCCCCAAGTCCGCGAAACCCCCATGGAAAAACGCGTCCGGTTCCGATCCGCCTGGCTGCCCTGGCTGCTGGTGGCCCCGCAAATGGCGGTGGTGCTGGTGTTCTTCTTCTGGCCCGCCGCCCAGGCGCTCTACCAGAGCGTGCTTCAGCAGGACGCCTTTGGCATCTCCACCGAGTACGTGGGCCTGGCCAACTTCCAGCGCCTGTTCGACGACCCGGGCTACCTGGCCTCGTTCAAGGTCACGGCCCTGTTCTCGGCGATGGTGGCCGGCTTCGGCCTGGTGATCGCCCTGCTGTTGGCCGTGATGGCCAACCGCGTGCTGCGCGGCGCCTCGGTCTACAAGACGCTGCTGATCTGGCCCTACGCCGTGGCGCCGGTGGTGGCCGGCGTGCTGTGGCTGTTCATGTTCGCCTCGCCCTACGGCGTGGTGGCCCACGCGCTGCGCTGGCTGGGCATGGACTGGAACCACCTGCTCAACGCCGACCACGCCCTGGCCCTGATCGTGATGGCCGCTGTGTGGAAGCAGATCTCCTACAACTTCCTGTTCTTCCTGGCCGGCCTGCAGTCCATCCCGCAGTCGCTGATCGAGGCCGCCACCATCGACGGCGCCTCGCCCTGGCGGCGCTTCTGGACCATCGTCTTTCCCCTGCTGTCGCCCACCACCTTCTTCCTGCTGGTGATCAACGTCGTCTACGCCTTCTTCGACACCTTCGCCATCGTGGACGCCACCACGCACGGCGGCCCGGGCAAGGACACGGCGATCCTGGTCTACAAGGTCTACTACGACGGCTTCAAGGCCCTGGACATGGGGGGCTCGGCGGCGCAGTCGGTGATCCTCATGGGCATCGTCATCGCGCTGACGGTGCTGCAGTTCCGCTTCGTCGAGAAGAAAGTCCAATACTGAGGAGCCGGCCATGATGATCGAACGACGCCCCGTCCTCACCGCCGTCTCGCACCTGATCCTGCTGATCGGCGTGCTGGTGGTGGCCTTTCCGGTCTACATCACCTTCGTCGGCTCCACCCAGACGGCCGAGCAGATCGCCAGCAGCAACCCGCTGTCGCTGGTGCCCGGCAGCCACTTCCTGGAAACCTACCGGCTCGCGCTGTTCGGCGGCAAGACCTACAGCGGCTCCACCATCGCGCCGGTGGCGCCCATGCTGTGGGTCAGCTTCGTCTGCGCCATGGTCATCGCCATCGGCAAGATCGCGATCTCGCTGCTCTCGGCCTTCGCCATCGTCTACTTCCGCTTTCCGGCGCGCGGCCTGGTGTTCTGGATGATCTTCGTCACCCTGATGCTGCCGGTGGAGGTGCGCATCGGCCCCACCTACGAGGTGGTGTCGGACCTGGGCATGCTCAACAGCTACGCCGGCCTCACGGTGCCGCTGATCGCCTCGGCCACCGCCACCTTCCTGTTCCGCCAGTTCTTCCTCACCGTGCCCGACGAGCTGGTGGAGGCCGCGCGCATGGACGGCGCCGGGCCCATGCGCTTCTTCTGGGACGTGCTGCTGCCGCTGTCGCGCACCAGCATCGCGGCGCTGTTCGTCATCCAGTTCATCTATGGCTGGAACCAGTACCTCTGGCCGCTGCTGGTGACCACCAGCGAGGACATGTACCCCGTGGTGCTGGGCATCAAGCGCGCCATCTTCGGCGAGGTCTACGTGGAGTGGAACGTGGTCATGGCCACGGCCATCCTGGCGATGCTGCCGCCGGCCATCGTGGTCATGCTCATGCAGAAATGGTTCGTCAAGGGCCTGGTCGACACCGAGAAATAAAGAGACGCTCCATGGCAACGCTGCAATTCAAGAACGTCATCAAGCAATACCGCCAGGGCAAGCAGTCCCTGCAGGTGATCCACGGCGTGAGCGCCGACATCGCCGACGGCGAGTTCATCGTCATCGTCGGCCCCTCGGGCTGCGGCAAGAGCACGCTGCTGCGCATGGTCGCCGGCCTGGAGGAGGTCACGGGCGGCGAGATCTGCATCGGCCCGCGCGTGGTCAACGAACTGGAGCCGGCCGAGCGCGACATCGCCATGGTGTTCCAGAACTACGCGCTCTACCCGCACATGAGCGTGTTCGACAACATGGCCTACGGCCTGAAGATCGCCAAGGTGCCCAAGGACGAGATCAAGGCGCGCGTGGACAAGGCCGCGAAGATCCTCGAGCTGGGCCATCTGCTGGAGCGCAAGCCGCGCCAGCTCTCGGGCGGGCAGCGCCAGCGCGTGGCCATGGGCCGCGCCATCGTGCGCCAGCCGCAGGTCTTCCTGTTCGACGAACCCCTGTCCAACCTGGACGCCAAGCTGCGCGCGCAGACGCGCATCGAGATCCAGAAGCTGCACCGCGAGCTGGGCATCACCAGCCTGTTCGTCACGCACGACCAGGTCGAGGCCATGACGCTGGCGCAGCGCATGATCGTGATGAACGCCGGCCACATGGAGCAGTTCGGCACGCCGGAAGAGGTCTACAACCGCCCGGCCACCACCTTCGTGGCCAGCTTCATCGGCTCGCCGCCCATGAACCTGCTCAAGCAGGCCCCGGGCGGGCGCGAAGGCCGCCTCCTGGGCATCCGCCCCGAGCACCTGGACATCGGCCCCGAGGGCTGGGCGCTGCAGGTGGAGACGGTGGAGCTGCTGGGCGCCGAGCGCCTGGTGCACTGCCGCCTGGGCGAGGAAGCGGTGATCATCCGCACGCACGAGGACGAAGGCGCGCCGGCCGTGGGCAGCACCATCCACGCCCGCCCGCGCGAGGACCGGCTGCACTGGTTCGACGCGGCCTCCGGCCAGCGGGTCGAGGTCTGAGCGTGGCCACCCCCTGGCCCTACCCGCGCTGGATCGCGCACCGCGGCGCCGGCAAGCTGGCGCCGGAAAACACCCTGGCCGCCTTTCGCCTGGGCGCGGCGCACGGCTACCGCATGTATGAGTGCGACGCCAAGCTCAGCGCCGACGGCGTGGTCTTCCTGCTGCACGACGCCACGCTGGAGCGCACCACCAACGGCCACGGCGTGGCCGGCGAGCGCCCCTGGAGCGAGCTGAGCCGGCTCGACGCCGGTGGCTGGCACTCGCGCGCCTTCGCGGGGGAGCCACCCTGCACGCTGGAGGCCCTGGCGCGACACTGCCAGGCGCAGCGGCACTGGCTCAACATCGAAATCAAGCCCACGCCCGGGCTGGAGCTGGCCACCGGCCGCGCCGTGGCCGCCGAGGCGCGGCGCCTGTGGACCGCCCAGCCGGGCGATCCGCCGCTGCTGACCTCCTTCCGTCCCGAATCGCTGCAGGGCGCTCGGGAAACGGCCCCCGAGCTGCCGCGCGGCCTGCTGCTGGACACCCCCTGGGACGGCTGGCAGCGGGTGGCGCGCGAGCTGGGCTGCGTGGCCCTGGTGTGCAACCACGCCCTGT
>NZ_MKSS01000298.1:0-8250 GCF_001897365.1 Hydrogenophaga sp. 70-12 | reverse complement strand
GACGCGATGGACTTCATCGCCGGCTACACCGTGGCCAACGACTACGCGATCCGCGACTACCTGGAGAACTGGTACCGCCCCAACCTGCGCGTGAAGAACCGCGACACCTGCACGCCCATCGGCCCCTGGCTGGTGGACGCGGCGGACCTGCCCGACCCCATGAACCTCGCGCTGCGGACCACGGTGAACGGCACCGTCACCCAAAGCGGCAACACCCGCGACATGGTGTTCGACGTGCCCACGCTGATCGAGTACTTCACGTCCTTCATGACCCTGCAGCCCGGGGACCTGATCCTCACCGGCACGCCCGACGGCGTGGTCGACTGCCAGCCCGGCGACGTGGTGATCACGTCCATCGAGGGCGTTGGCGAACTGCACAACACCATCACCGCCCCCACGCTTCCCTAGGCCAGCCCCCATGACCATTCAGCATCTCATCAACGGCAAGGCCGTCACCAGCGCCGCCACCTTCGAGACCATCAACCCCGCCACGCAGGAAGCCCTGGCCGAGGTCGCCGCCGGCGGCGAGGCCGAGGTCAACGCCGCCGTGCAGGCCGCCAAGGACGCCTTCCCCGCCTGGGCGGGCCGTCCAGCCACCGAGCGCGCGGCCATCATGCGCAAGCTGGGCGAGCTCATCGCCAGGCACGTGCCCGAGCTCTCGCGCACCGAAACCGACGACACCGGCCAGGTGATCTCGCAGACGGGCAAGCAGCTGGTGCCGCGCGCGGCCGACAACTTCAGCTACTTCGCCGAGATGTGCACGCGCGTGGACGGCCACACCTACCCCACGCCCACGCACCTGAACTACACCCTGTTCCATCCGGTGGGCGTGTGCGCGCTCATCAGCCCCTGGAACGTGCCCTTCATGACGGCCACCTGGAAGACCGCGCCTTGCCTGGCCTTCGGCAACACGGCCGTGCTGAAGATGAGCGAACTGAGCCCGCTCACCGCCGCCCGCCTGGGCGAACTGGCCCTGGAGGCGGGTGTGCCGGCGGGTGTGCTCAACATCGTGCACGGCTACGGCAAGGACGCCGGCGAGCCGCTGTGCTCGCACCCCGACGTGCGCGCCATCAGCTTCACCGGCTCCACGGCCACGGGCAACCGCATCGTGCAGAGCGCGGGCCTGAAGAAGTTCAGCATGGAGCTGGGCGGCAAGAGCCCCTTCGTGGTCTTCGAGGACGCCGACCTGGACCGCGCCCTGGACGCCGCCGTGTTCATGATCTTCAGCAACAACGGCGAGCGCTGCACCGCGGGCAGCCGCATCCTGGTGCAGCAGAGCATCTACGCCGACTTCGCGCAGAAGTTCGCCGAGCGCGCGAAGAAGATCGTGGTGGGCGACCCGCAGGACGACAAGACCATCATCGGCCCCATGATCAGCAAGGCCCACCTGGCCAAGGTCAAGAGCTACATCGAACTGGGCCCGAAGGAGGGCGCCACGCTGCTGTGCGGCGGCCTGGACCGCCCAAGCTACGCGCCCGAACTGCCGGGCCGCGTGAAGGCCGGCAACTATGTTTGGCCCACGGTGTTCGCCGACGTGGACAACCGCATGAAGATCGCGCAGGACGAGATCTTCGGCCCGGTGGCCTGCCTGATCCCGTTCAAGGACGAGGCGCACGCCATCGAGCTGGCCAACGACATCCAGTACGGCCTGTCCAGCTACGTCTGGACCGAGAACCTCGGCAAGGCGCACCGCGTGGCGGCGGCCATCGAGGCCGGCATGTGCTTCGTCAACTCGCAGAACGTGCGCGACCTGCGCCAGCCCTTCGGCGGCACCAAGGCCTCGGGCACCGGCCGCGAGGGCGGCACCTGGAGCTACGAGGTGTTCCTGGAGCCCAAGAACGTCGCGGTGTCGCTGGGTTCGCACCACATTCCCCACTGGGGCATCTGAGATGGCGCGCGCGGTTGCCGCGCGCGCACACGGCACAAGGAGACAGCCATGGGCAAGTTAGCACTGGTCGCCAAGATCACCCACGTTCCCTCCATCGTCCTCAGCGAGATCGATGAAGGCCCGCGCAAGGGCACGCGCCAGGACGCGATCGACGGCCTGAAGGCGATCGGCCAGCGCTGCCGCGACATGGGCGTCGACACCTTCATCGTGTTCGACACCCACTGGCTGGTGAACGCCAGCTACCACATCAACTGCGCCAAACACTGGCAAGGCAACTACACCAGCAACGAGCTGCCGCACTTCATCAGCAACATGCCCTACGCCATCCCCGGCAACCCGGCGCTGGGCAAGCTGCTGGCCAAGGTGGCCAACGAGTGGAAGGTGGACACGCTCGCGCACGACGGCACCACGCTGGCGCCCGAGTACGGCACCCTGGTGCCCATGCGCTACATGAACCCCGACCAGCACTTCAAGGCGGTGTCGGTGTCGGCCCTGTGCATGGCCCACTACCTCAACGACAGCGCGCGCCTGGGCTGGGCCCTGCGCCGCGCCATCGAGGACGAGTACGACGGCACCGTCGCCATCCTCGCCAGCGGCTCGCTCAGCCACCGCTTCGCGCAGAACGGCCTGGCGCCGGAGTACGCCTTCAAGCTCTGGAGCCCCTTCCTGGAAACCATGGACCACGAGGTGGTGCGCATGTGGCAGAGCGGCGAATGGAAAGCCTTCTGCGAGATGCTGCCGGAGTACGCGGTCAAGGGCCACGGCGAGGGCTTCATGCACGACACCGCCATGATGCTGGGCGCGCTGGGCTGGAGCGAGTACGACGGGCATGGCGAGGTCATCACGCCGTACTTCGGCGCCTCGGGCACGGGCCAGATCAACATCGTCTTCCCGGTCACGCCGGTCACGGGCAAGGCCATTCCGCAGCCCCAGGCCTCCTCGGCCCAGGGCTTCCAGGCCGTCTCGCGGCTCTGAGGGGCGACGCCATGCCCCACCTCGTCATCCTCTACAGCGGCAACCTCGATCGACCCGAGGCCGAGGGCGGCACCGACATGCGCGCGCTGTGCCGCGCCCTGGCCGACGCCATGCTCACCATCCACGACGAAGGCGGCCGCCAGGTCTTTCCCACGGGCGGCACGCGCGTGCTGGCCTTCCCGGCCGCGCACTGGGCCATCGCCGACGGCGGCGACGCGGGCGAGGCCGCCGGCATGGGCCGCGACTACGCCTTCGTCTACCTCAACCTGCGCATGGGCCGCGGGCGCAGCGCCGCCGTGCAGAAGCGCTCGGGCGGCGCGCTCGAGGCCGTGGCGCGCCAGCACTTCGCCGACCAGCTGAGCCGCCGGCCCATCGGCATCACCGTGCAGGTCGACGAAGGCCCCGAGGTCTTCGACGCCAAGATCAGCTCCCTGCATCCCCTCTTCACGCCCCTGCGATCGACCTGACCATGCTCGACGACGCCACCCTCCAGCAACTCGCCGCCGAACTCGACGAGTCCGCGCGCACGCGCACGCCGCTGCGCCACTTCTCGCAGCGCTTTCCCAGCATGACCATCGACGACGGCTACCGCGTGGGCCGTGCCTGGGTGGCGCTGCAGCGCGGGCGCGGCGACCCGGTCATCGGCCACAAGATCGGCCTGACCAGCCGCGCCATGCAGATCTCCAGCCAGATCGACGAGCCCGACTTCGGCACCCTGCTGGGCTCCATGAAGCTGGTGGCGCGGGCGGGCGAGGAGCTGGAGATCCCGGTGAACCGCTTCCTGTCGCCGCGCGTGGAAGTGGAGCTGGCCTTCGTGCTCAAGCGCGCGCTCTCGGGCCCGGTGACAGTGGAGCAGGTGCTGGCCGCCACCGAGTACGTGACGCCCGCCATCGAGATCATCGACGCGCGCATCGAGCAGTTCGACCGCGACACCAAGAAGCCGCGCAAGGTCTTCGACACCATCAGCGACAACGCGGCCAACGCCGCCATCGTCATCGGCGAGGGCGATGCCCGCTACCGCGCGGACCCGCTGAGCACCGACCTGCCCTGGTGCGGCGCCGCGCTCAAGCTCAATGGCGCGGTGGAAGAGACCGGCCTGGCCGCCGGCGTGCAGGGCCACCCGGCCATCGGCATCGCCTGGCTGTCGGAAAAGCTCGCGCCCTGGGGCGAGACCCTGCAGCCCGGGCAGATCGTGCTCGCTGGCTCCTTCACGCGCCCCGTGCCGGCCAAGGCCGGCGACCGCTTCGAGGCCGACTACGGCCCGCTGGGCGTGTTGCGCTTCCGCTTCGTCTGATTTTTTTGCCATGCAAACCCCCACCAACGTTTTCAAGCAGGCCCTGGCCGAGGGCCGCGCGCAGATCGGCCTGTGGGCCGCGCTGGCCAGCGCCTACAGCACCGAACTCATCGCCGGCACGGGGTACGACTGGCTGCTGCTCGACGGCGAACACGCGCCCAACGACGTGCGCAGCACGCTGGCCCAGCTGCAGGCCGTGGCCAGCGCCCAGCACGGCTTCGGTGACCAGCGCTCGCACCCGGTGGTGCGGGTGCCCGTGGGCACCGGCGATGTGGGCACCGCGCTCATCAAGCAGTACCTGGACATCGGCGCGCAGACCCTGCTGGTGCCCATGATCGACACGCCCGAGCAGGCCGCCCAGGTGGTGGCCGCCACGCGCTACGCGCCCCAGGGCGTGCGCGGCATGGGCAGCGCCTTGGCGCGCGCCTCGCGCTGGCAGGCGCACGCGCGCTACGTGCACGAGGCCGATGAACAGGTCTGCGTGCTGGTGCAGGCCGAGACCGTGACGGCCATGAAGCACCTCGACGCCATCGCCGCCACGCCGGGCGTGGACGGCGTCTTCATCGGCCCCGCCGACCTGAGCGCGAGCATGGGCCACCGCGGCAACGCCGGCCACCCCGAGGTGCAGGCCGCCATCGCCGACGGCATCCGCCGCATCCGCGCCGCGGGCAAGGCCCCGGGCATCCTGGCCACCACCGAGGCCGGCGCGCGCCAGTGGCTGGACGCCGGCGCGCTGTTCGTGGCCGTGGGCGCCGACAGCATGCTGCTGGCGTCCGCCGCCGCGCAGCTGCTCGCCCGGTTCAAGGGCCCGGTGGAGCAGGGCCCGAACACCTACTGATCCCCACCCCGAACCACACAGCAGAAGGAGACAAGACATGAACGCCGCCCTGCAAACCAGCACTGTGCTGCCACCCGGCATGCACGCCGACGAGTGGGCCGCGCGCCTGGAGCTCGCCGCCTGCTACCGCGTCTTTGCCATGCTGGGCTGGACGGAGATGATCTACAACCACATCACGCTGCGCCTGCCCGACAGCGTGACCGGGGGCGAGAAGCACTTCCTCATCAACCCCTTCGGCCTGCACTACAGCGAGGTCACGGCGAGCAACCTGGTGAAGATCGACCTGCAGGGCAAGGTGCTCGACGGGTCCACCCACCGCATCAACCCGGCCGGCTTCGTGGTGCACGCGGCCATTCACGACGGCCTGGAAGGCGCGCACTGCGTGATGCACACGCACACCACGGCCGGCGTGTCCGTGGCCTGCCTGAAGGACGGCCTGCAGCAGACCAACTTCTACACCGCGCAGCTGCACGGCCTGGTGGCATACCACGACTTCGAAGGCATCACCATCCACGCCGACGAGGGCCCGCGCCTGCTTCGGAGCATCGGCGACAAGCCTGCGGTGATTCTGCGCAACCACGGCCTGCTGGCCTGGGGCGGCACGCTGCCGCAGACCTTCGCCATCCTCTGGACGCTGCAGCGCGCCTGCGAGATCCAACTCGCCACGTTCAGCATGGGCGGGCCGCAGGCCGCGATCCCGGTGTCCGAGGCCATCGCCGCCAAGTGCACGCGCGACTCCTTCCAGTTCGACCCCAAACACGGCGCCGGCCGCGACGTGTTCGACGCCCTGGTGCGCCAGGTCGACCGCATCGATTCGAGCTACCGGGCATGAGCGACACGATGAACCTGCGCACCGAGATCCGCAGCGTGGCCATTGTCGGTGCCGGCGCCATCGGCGGCTGGCTGGGCACGCGCCTGGCGCGTTCGGGCCGCCCGGTCAGCGCGCTGGCGCGCGGCGACACGCTCGCCGCGCTGCGCGCGCACGGCCTGCGTCTGCAACAAGGCGGCGAGCTGCTGCAGGCGCCGGTGCGCGCGTCCGAGCGGGCCGACGAACTCGGCGCGCACGACCTCGTCATCCTCGCGGTGAAAGCGCCGGCGCTGCCCGGCATCGCGCCCGCCATCGGGCCCTTGATCGGTCCCGGCACGGTGGTGCTCACGGCCATGAACGGCGTGCCCTGGTGGTTCTTCGAAGGCTTCGGCGGCGCCTTGCAAGGCACGCCGCTGCCCGTGGTGGACCCGGGCGGCGCCATGGCGCGCGCCGTGCCCGGCCGCCAGGTGCTGGGCGGGGTGGTGCACGCCAGTTGCTCGCTCGACGCGCCCGGCCTGGTGCGCCACCACTTCGGCAACGGCCTGCTCGTGGGCGAGCCTTCCGGCGAGCCGAGCGCGCGCGCCCAGGCCGTGGTGGCCGCGCTGGGTGAGGCCGGCGTCGAGGCCAAGCTGTCGCCGCAGATCCAGAAAGACATCTGGTACAAGCTCTGGGGCAACATGACGGTCAACCCGGTGAGCGCCATCACCGGCGCCACCACCGACCGCATCCTCGAAGACCCGCAGGTGCGCGGCTTCATCAGCGCGGTGATGCTGGAGGCCAAGGCCATCGGCGCAAGGCTGGGTATCCCCATCGACCAGCAGCCCGAGGACCGCCACGCCGTCACGCTCAAGCTCGGCGCCTTCAAGACCTCCATGCTGCAGGACGTGGAGGCCGGGCGCCCGGTGGAGCTCGACGCCCTGGTGGCCGTGGTGGCCGAACTGGGCCGCCTGACCGAGGTGCCGACCCCCTTCACCGAGGCGCTGCTCGGCTTGGCGCGGCTGCGCGCGCGCACCCTTGGCCTGTACCCGAAAACGGCGTAACGCGCGCCGGCAGGGTTAGTCCGCTGGCGCGGCGGGCGGGCGTGTTTCCAGAATGGGCGCATGCCCGCCATCTGGTCCTTCGATGCCCCCGCGCCCGGCCAGGCCCTGAGCCCGGCCGCGGTCTCGGCCCTGCTCGACTGCGCGAGCGCGCCGCCCAGCGCCGCGCGGCTGCTGCGCGCCATCGACACGGTGGTGCCGGTGGAATACCTCTCGCTCGTCAACTTCCGGCGCGACACGCCCGAGCTGATCGAAGGCAGTTCGCGCCATCCCCCCGAAGGGCAGGGCCGTGACGTGGTGGCCGAGTGCTTCGCCATCTACCGCCGCAGCTACTGGCGCGCCGACGCGGTGATGCGCCTGGCCGACCGCGTGTCGCAGCGCCCGGCGCGCGAGGTGGCGGTGCTGCACTGCCGCGCCGACGAGTTGCCGGTGGCGGGCTGGCGCAACGAGATCTACAAGCGCGAGCGCCTGACCGAGCGCTTCACGCTGCTGCACGCGCCGGCGCGCGGGGCCGTGCAGGCCATCCACCTGTACCGCGACGAGCGCCAGGGCCTGTTCCGGCCCGATGAGATCCAGCGCCTGCTGGGCCTGGCACCGCTGCTGCGGCAGGCGCACCAGGCGGCCCTGAACGCCGACGGCGTGGCGGCGGACCGCGAGGCGCAGCTGGCCTTGTCACAACAGCGCCTGGCGCGGTTGGTGCCGGCGCTGTCGCCGCGCGAAGCCGAGGTGGTGGCGCGCATCGCCCGCGGGCTCAGCGCGGACGGCATCGCGGCCGCGCTGGACGTGGCGCCGTCGACCGTGGTAACGCTGAGAAAGCGGGCCTACGCCAAGCTCGCCGAGGCGGGGCTGCCGGCGGACCGGCTGCGGCTGGCGCGCTGGCTGGGCTGAAAAGGCGCCGCCTGCCAGCGGCGCGGGGTGGGCATCTGCAATCCCCCGTCCATCCCCTTCGAAGGGGACAGGCCGCCCCCCGGCGCCACCTAGCATGGCTTTCCCATCCCCACGAGGAGGAGACAAGGCCATGTGGCTGCGCAACTGCTGGTACGTCATCGCCTGGGACCACGAGATCCCGCCGGCCGATTCCCCCACCCTGTTCACGCGCACCGTGCTTGGCGAGCCAGTGCTGGTCTACCGCACGCAGGCCGGCGAACTGGTCGCCCTGGAGGACCGCTGCTGCCACCGGCACGCGCCGCTGTCGGTGGGCCGGCGTGAAGGCGATTGCGTGCGCTGCGGCTACCACGGCCTCAAGTTCGATCGGATGGGCCAGTGCGTGGAAGCCCCGGGCATCGAGATCATCCCGGCCAAGGCGAAGGTCAAGCGCTACCCGCTGGTGCTGCGCAACAAGTGGGTCTTCGTGTGGATGGGCGACCCCGCGCTGGCCGAGGACGCGCTGCTGCCCGACAACTTCAGCTG
>NZ_MKSS01000297.1:0-8163 GCF_001897365.1 Hydrogenophaga sp. 70-12 | reverse complement strand
AGACCACCGCACCGTCGGCCACGGTCAGCGTGGCCGAGCCCGACGCGCCCAAGTTGATGGTGGCGGTGGTCGACGCGAGCCTGGAGCCAGTCCCCGTGACCAGACCTGTGAAACCGCCGGGCATGGAGCCCAGATGCAGCACCGCCCCCTCCAACGCGCCGCCGTCGGACACCTCCAGCGTGCCGCGCTGATGGATATACAGGACCGAGGAGCGCAGTCTCGAGCCGGCACCGCTGACGAGCACATCGGCGATGCCACCGCTGGACACCGTGGCCGAGGTACCCCCAAAGCGCATGCCGGAGGGTCCGGTCGAGGCAAGGAAGCCCCCGTCCAGCACTCGGATGCGGGCCTGCCCGGACACTCCCTGCAGCACGGTCGACGTCACCGAGGTGCCCGCGCCCTGAACGGTCAATGCGCCCGCGGTGCCCGCCGTTTGCCCCACCTGCAATCCGCCGAGGGTGCCATAGCTCGCACCGGCTTCGAACGTCAGCCCGGCCCCGGCAGCAGACTCCACCGTCAAGGTGCCGCCGCTGGGCGAGAGGGCCACGTTCCCTCGGATCGGTGGCAGCGTCGCCGTGACAGTGAAGGAGCCGATCAGGCCGATCGTGGAACTCGGGTCGGCGCTCGCGTTGGCCGCATGGATCGCCGCGATCAGTTCCGCTTCGTTGGACGCCGTGAAGCTGGCCGCCTGCGACAGGCCACTGGTGGCCAAACCGGCCAAGACCAGTGCCGCGTTCCCTACCGTTCCCTGATGTCGGTTCACTGAATCGCCCCCTATGAAAACAATAGCACTACATTGAGCATGCACAAGGCACACCCCGCGAAGCGCGGCAGTCTAGATGTTGTGGGAGCAAGGACTCTGAACCGCATGGTCAACGGATGAACCAGCAACGCGAGCGGCTTTGGCTTCTCATCCGGCGGACACCACGGCACACTGTTCCCATGAACACGTCAACGCCATGGCATCTGATAGCGGCCCTTGCGCTGGCCCTGTCGCTCGCGGCCTGCGGGGACCGCGACACCGCCGCTCCGACGGCCCCCGCATCACCGGCGCCAAGCCCGGCGCCGGCCCCGCCCCCCGCCCCCAGCACCGACCAGTGGATCGGTCAGTGGAACGGTCCGGAAGGGACCTTCGTCCGCATCACGGGCGGCAACGGCCACTACGACGTCACCGTGCAGAACCTGGATGGGCCGCGAACCTTCGTCGGCATGGCGGTGGGTGATGCGATCGAGTTCGAACGCGATGGAAAGCAGGAAGTCCTGCGCGCCAGCAACGGCGAGCAGACGGGCATGAAGTGGCTGGCCGGCAAGAAGGACTGCCTGAAGGTCCGGACCGGCGAGGGCTACTGCCGGGACTGAGCGCCCGGCGCAGCCGTGCCCGCGTCAGCCGGCGAGCCGAAACGCCAGCACCGGCAGGTCCTGCATCGTCAGCGTCTCGGCCTTCACCGGCACCGGGCCACGCTTGAACAGCGCGTGCAACTGGTCCGGCACCGCCTCCACGCCCAGCACGATCGCCTGGACGATGTTGCCTTCCTTCAGCCGGATATGGCCGTAGACATACGGTGCGATCGCCTCGAAGCGCGGGTGGCAGGCCGGCGCGATGTTGTGCGTCGCGAAGAGCAGCGTGCCCTCGCCGCTGATCTCGGCGCCCTCGACCGACCAACTGCCGCAGTGCTCGCAGCATCCCGTGGGCGGGAACGTCAACTGGCCGCAGGTGCTGCACCGCATGGCGCGAAACACACCTTCCTTCAGCCCCTCGTAGTACCAGCGGATCGCGCTGGGGCGGGTCTCTTCGTTGCTCATGTCAAATGGCTCCCAGAACAACCGCGGTGCTGATCATCGCGTAGCCATGCGTGTGGATCATGGCGACCTCGGGCCGCTTCGGCATCTGGCGCCGGCCCGCCTGGCCGCGCATCTGCAGCGCGGCCTCGTAGATGTCGGAGCCCGCGCTCGCGCCCCAGGCGTGCCCGAAGGCGTGCCGGCCCCCGTGCGTGGACATCGGCCGATCGCCGTCGAACCGGAGGCGACCCTCGCGCGCCGCCGTCAAGCCTTCGCCGGCCTTCAGGTAGCCGATCATCTCCGCCGTGCAAAGCCCGGAGATGTGCGAGCAGTCGTGCGTGTGCAGGTAGCCGAGGTCGCGGGCCTTGATGCCCGCCATGTCCATCGCCGCCTGGCAGGCGCGCCGATCGAACTCCCACTGCGTGGGGTCCTCGCCATACCAGGGCAGGTCGCTGTAGCAGATGCCGAAGCCTTTGAAGCCGATCGGCGCCGCCTTGGCACCGCGCAAGGCCCCGGGCCGCGCGATCACCAGCGCCGACGCGCCGTCGGCGGTCGTGACCAGACTCATCAGCCGCGACGGCCAGGCGACGAAGGGGTTGTGCTGGTCGGACCGCCAGAGATCGTAGGGATCGGAGAAGCCTTCGGACGCGGCCTTCGCTTCCAGGGTCTCCTGCACGTTCGCCTTCGGGTTCATCGAACCGTGCAGCCGCCGCGTGCGGCAGAGCTCGAACATGCCGCGGTCGTAGTCCTCGATCGAGATGCCGTACTTGCGGCAGTAGCCGAGCGCGACCAGGCCGTTGTAGGTGGAGAAGATGTCGTAGCCCTGCGGCACGCCATAGGCCTGATTTACCGCCATGTCGGTCCAGAGCCAGGTCTGCTGGTGGCTGATCGGCTCGCGCTCGTAGGGGCTGTAGCCCTTCACCTTGGTGCGCGTGGTCTCGAGGCCATAGACCAGGCAGACGTCATAGACCCCGGCCGCCACCGCCATCGCCGCCATCGCCGCGCCAACGCTGGTGGTCGAGCACTGCGCCTCGAAATGCACGCCGGCCTTGAACTGCGTTCCGGTCCATTTCGCGAGCTGGGTATAGGTGCCCGGCACCTGCGAGCTGTGCACCATGGCATTGCCGGCGAACACCGCGTCGACGTCCTGGCCGCTCAGCCCGGCGTCGTCGAGGGCCTCCTTCACCGCTGTGGCGGTCAGCTCCTGCAGGCTCAGTCCCTTCAGACCGGGCGTGCTGAGCAGGTCACCGAATCGCGAACACCCGACGCCGGCAATCGCCACCGGTTCGCGCAACATGTTCCGCATACGCACCCCTTTCCAGGGCCCGTGGACCGCCTCGACCGTGGGCGACTGCCTTGACCCAAGAGACACAATCTAGTCCGGTGCCACCCGCCGATGTTGATGCGCATCAAGCTTGCGCACGCGCCGCCGTCCCCGTCGGCTGATGCGGCTCATTCGCCGTGGCGCAGCGGCCGGTACCGCTGACGGTTCTCCAGCGCGCCAGCCGACGCGGCCTTGAGCAGGCGCTGGAACGAAGGGCACTGCGCGTGGCTCGGCGCAGGGCAGGCCGCGGCGTGCCGCAGGCCCTCGGCCATGGCCTTCAGGCGCTTGACCATGCGCTCGAGTTCGTCGGCCTTGGACGACAGCATGGCCCGGTCGATGCGGGGCGCGCCACCGGGCGTGAACATCTCCCGGATCTCGTCCAGCGAGAACCCCGCCGCCTGACCCAGGGCGATGAGCGCCAGCTGGTCCAGCACCGCCGGCGAGAAGCGGCGCCGCGCCCCGGCGGACGCCAGGGAACGGATGAGCCCCTTGCGCTCGTAGTAGCGCAGCGCCGAGGCGGCCACGCCGGATTGCTTGGCGACTTCCGAGATGTCCATAAAAACCGCTTGACTTGAAGTTGACTTCAACTTCTATGCTTTCTCCACCGCATCAAAAAGTCAATCGATTCCTGGAGATCCCCATGCCTTCCCTGCCCCTCATCGCACACACCGTTCTCATCGGCATTGGCGCCACGGCCGTGATGGACGTCTGGCTGCTGGTCCTGGCGCGCCTGGGCGTGCCCACCGCGGGCTTCGCCATGGTCGGTCGCTGGGTGGGGCACATCGCCCGGGGGCGGTTCGCCCACGCGGCCATCGCCAAGGCCCCGCCCCTGCCCTTTGAGCGCGGCCTGGGCTGGCTCACCCACTACCTCGTCGGCATCGCCTACGCCGCGCTGCTCATCGCCGCGCTGGGCCCGGACTGGCTGGCGCAGCCAACGGTCCTGCCGGCCCTGGTGTTCGGGCTCGCCACCGTGGCCGCTCCCTGGCTCGTGATGCAGCCCGCCATGGGCGCCGGCTTCCTGGCCCTGAAGACGCCCACGCCGCTGAAGAACTGCCTGCGCAACCTGGCCAACCACGCCGTGTTCGGTGCCGGCCTGTACCTGGCGGCCGCGGCCCTGGCCGCGTCTCACTGATCCGCGCCTTCATCGATCGGGATTTCTCGACGAAGGCCCTCCACCACCCGAAGTCCCTCCACGTCCTGGAGCCTCACCCATGAGCACACTCGCCATCATTTACCACAGCGCCCACGGCCACACCGAACACATCGCCCGCCTGGTGCGCATCGGCGCGCAGGAGGTCGGCGGCGTCGACGCCCGCCTCGTCAAGGCCGACGACATCGCGCGCACGCCCGACGATCTGATCGGCTACGACGGTTTCATCTTCGGTTCGCCGACCTACCTGGGCGGCGTATCCGCCCCGTTCAAGGGTTTCATGGATTCGACCGGCCGCCTCTGGCGCACGCAGCAACTCAGGGGCAAGCTCGCCGCGGGCTTCACCGTGTCCTCGCTGCCGTCGGGGGACAAGCAGTCGACCCTGCTGTCGATGTTCGTCTTCAGCATGCAGCACGGCATGCTGTGGATGGGCAACCCGATCCTGCCCGAGCAGCACAGCGGCGTGCCCTACGACGAGGCCGCCAACCGGCTGGGCTCCTGGTCGGGGCTGATGGCCCAGGCCGGCCACTCGGCCCCGGCAGACGCCTTCGTGCCGGGCGACATCAAGACCGCGCGACTGTTTGGCCGACACTTCGCCCAGAGCCTGAACCGCGTGGCGGTGCCGGCCTGAGCGCTGTCCCCCATGGAGACCCCTCGATGCTTCCCGCGAAATACGCCCCGGTTCTCTTCGGCTTCATCCTGTCGGGCCTCATGTCCCTGCTGGTGTCCGGCATCTCCACCTACCGGGCCGTCGGCTTCGTTCAGGGCTTCGCTGGCCTGTGGACCAGCGCCTGGCTGACCGCCTGGGTGGTGGCGTTTCCCGTGGTGCTGGTCATGGCGCCGCTCGCGCGCCGCGCCGTGGCCTGGCTCGTCGACAGCCGACCGTGAGGCGCCGCGCCATACGGGCGCCAGCCGCGCCCGCGCCCGCAGGCAGCGGCCCGGCCCTCAGTCCGCCCCCAGCCCCACCGGATTCGGCAAGCGCTTCTCCACCGCAAACCGCAGCAGCGCCGCCGTGCGGAACACGCCGTGCGCGAACTTGCCATACGGCAGCGTGGCGAACAGCGCCATCACCGCGCCCAGGTGCGCGCACAGCAGCACGGTCATCGCGGGCGTACCGCGCCCCCACCAGAGCAGCAGGCCCGTCAGGGCGGTGAGGAACAGCAGCGCGATGAAGCCCAGGTCCATGGGCTTCTGCGCCCGGTCGCCGTGCGCGGGATCGCGCCGGCGGTTCAGGCGCCACAGGCCCGCCGTGCCCAGCACCAGCATCGCACCGCCCGCGCCACCCAGCAGCTTGGGCAGGCTGGGCAGGTCGTAGGGCGCGACCCAGCCGAACAGGTAGTGGTACAGCGTGCCCACACTGGTGGCCGCGAAGCACAACAGGAAGCCGTAGAAGCTGAGGTGGTGGAAACGCCGCCGCGACAGGGTGTAGGCGTCGTCCTCGTTGGGGCAGCCCTCGCCGTGGCCGCCGTCCAGGTACTTCAGGCGCAGCACGTTGTGCGTGGCCTCGGCGGCGGCGGGGGCCGCCACATCCACCCCCCCGGTCACCGGTTTGATGTCGCGCCAGAAGCGGCGCACGCCCATGCCGAGCGCGAAGACCACGAAGGCGAACACCGGCAGGAAGATGCCCACGAGCAGCTGGTGCGGGAAGACGCGGTAGAAGTCGCCGCGTGGCGCGCCGGCCCACAGCGAGCCCTGCAAGGCCGCGGCCAGCAGCAGGAACAGCGCCAGGCCCAGCGCCAGTGCCACCGACAGCACGAGGCCATTGCGCTGGTAGAGCCGGCCCAGCGCGGGCGGCCAGGCGTAGTCGGCGTAGGTCTGGCCGCGCACCTGGGCCATGGCCTTGGGGACGTTGATCGCGAAGTCGTGCGGCGGCGCGTACTGGCAGGCGTGCAGGCAGGCGCCGCAGTTGTGGCAGAGGTTGGCCAGGAAGTGCACGTCGGCCTTGGGGAATTCGAGCCGGCGCGTCATGGCCGGGAAGACCGCGCAGAAGCCCTCGCAGTAGCGGCAGGCGTTGCAGATCTGGAGCTGGCGCGCGACCTCGGCCTCCGGGCCCGTGGCCGGCACGGCCTCACCCTGAGCCAGGGCGCGCGCGTCGCGCGTGAGGGCCTCAAGCGACTGCATGTCGCGCTCCCTTTTTCATGGCGGCGGCGGCCGCGTTCGTGCCCGCGATGCGCCCGAAGGCGGTGCCGATGGACATGCCCACGCCGGCCGTGTAGCCCTTGCCCAGCACGTTGCCGGCCATCATCTCGCCGGCCACGAAGAGGTTCTCGCTGGCCCGGTCATGGAAGCGCACGGCGGCGGTGTCGTCGGTCTTGAGGCCCAGGTAGGTGAAGGTGACGCCGGGGCGCAGTGCGTAGCCATAGAACGGGGCCGTGTCGATGGGCCGGGCCCAGTGCGTCTTGGCGGGCGACACGCCCTCGGTGTGGCAATCGTCGAGGGCGGCGTGGTCGAAATGGCCGACACGGCAGGCGGCGTTGTACTGGCTCAGGGTCTGCATGAAGGTGGTCTCGTCCAGGCCGAGCCGGCGCGCGAGTTCGGGCAGGCTGTCGGCCTTTGCGCCGGGGAACACGGGCGGCATGAAGCGGCCGATGGCCTGGCTGTCGATGATGGAATAGGCGATCTGCCCCGGCTGCTGGGCCACCAGCCGGCCCCAGATGGCGTAGCGCTTGGGCCAGAAGTCCTCGCCCTCGTCGTAGAAGCGGTGCGCCTCGCGGTTGACGACCACGCCCAGCGAGACGCAATCGATGCGCGTGCAGATGCCGCCGTCGTACAGCGGGGCCCGCGCGTCGATGGCAACCATGTGGGCCTGCGTCGGGTCACCGACACGGTCGGCGCGGTGGTCGTCGAGCATGTGCCTGAGCAGAACGCCCTGGTTGAAGGCGGTGCCGCGGATGAGGAAGTTGTCGGCCGGCCATTCACCGCGCCCGTTCTGGCCCCAGGCCTCGCGCAGCCAGTCGTGGTTGGACTCGAAGCCACCGGCCGCCAGCACGCAGGCGCGCGCGGCGATGCGTTCGCCACCGCGCAGGTGGGCGGCGACGAAGCGGCCGTCCTCGAGCTCGAGGCGCTCGACGGGCGCTTCGTATCGCACCGCCACGCCCAGGCGCTCGGCGCTGCGGTAGTAGGCGTTGACCAGCGCCTTGCCGCCGCCCATGAAAAAGGCGTTGGTGCGCGCCACGTGCAGCGCGCCCGAGAGCGGCGGCTGGAAGTGCACGCCGTGGCGGCGCATCCAGTCGCGGCAAGTCGACGACGCGCGGATGGTCAGGCGCGCGAGGTGTTCGTTGGTGATGCCGCCGGTGACCTTGAGCAGGTCCTGCCAGAACTCCTCTTCGGGGTAGGCGTCGACCAGCACGTCCTGCGGCGCATCGTGCATGCAGCGCAGGTTGCGCGTGTGGGCGGAATTGCCGCCGCGCCAGGCGCGCGGCGCGGCTTCGAGCAGCAGCACGCTGGCGCCCGCTTCGCGCGCCATGAGCGCGGCACACAGGGCGGCGTTGCCACCGCCGATGACCAGGACATCGGGTTCCAAACCAGCCTCGCGGGAAAGCCGCCAGCGGCCTTCCGCCGGCGATGGCCGCACTCTAGGCTGGTGCCGCTTCGCCGGGAAGCGGGCGCCTGGCATGGGGGTATCAGTCTTTGTGAAGCCTGTCTGACGACCAGAGGCGCGTGCCGGGCCAGGCACCGCCCCCGATGAGGCGCTTGACGCAGTCCACCACCACCACGCGCGTGGCCAGGGCGGCGGGCGAGAGCTCGTCCTCGCTCAAGCTGCACAGCAGGTTGGTGCGACGCACCTGGGCGTCGTCGATGAGCGATAGGCGCAGGCGCTGCTGCGCATCGGGGACGCCGTGCACGGCAGCGTAGGGCTGCAGGCTGCTGCCCAGGCCGGCGTCCACGGCGGCCATCACCATGGACAAGG
>NZ_MKSS01000296.1:0-1543 GCF_001897365.1 Hydrogenophaga sp. 70-12 | reverse complement strand
GCTGGTGCGCGGGCCCTGGATCATCGCCAGCTACTTCAAGGGCGAGGGCGGCGACCCGCTGCGCTACGACGCCCAGGGCCACGGCTGGTTCCCCACCGGCGACGTCGCCACCATCGACGCCGACGGCTTCATGCAGATCACCGACCGCAGCAAGGACGTGATCAAGTCCGGCGGCGAGTGGATCAGCTCGATCGACGTGGAGAACATCGCCATGGCCCATCCGGCCGTGGCCATGGCCGCCTGCATCGGCATGAAGCACCCCAAGTGGGACGAACGGCCCATCGTGGTGGTGGTGAAGAAGCCCGGCGCCGACGTGACGCGCGACGAGCTGCTCAAGTTCTACGAAGGCAAGATCGCCAAGTGGCAGGTGCCTGACGACGTGGTCTTCGTCGACGCGATCCCGCTGGGCGCCACCGGCAAGATGCAGAAGATGGTGCTGCGCCAGCAGCTCCACGACTACGTGCTGCCGGGGGTGTGAGGGTGGGCCCGCGCCGCCCCGCAACGGTGCAGGGGGCGGGCGCGGGTGTCGCCCAGGGGATAGGGGTCCGGGCAATCCCTGAAGCGCCTCCGCGCCACCGCGCCTTACGCTGCTCGGGTTTTGTGGTTCAACACCCTCATCAAGGAGACAAGGCATGAAATCGAGCATGAAGGCCCTGGCCGCGGCGGCCCTGCTGGTGGCGTCCGGCGCGTCCTTCGCCCAGGCGGGCGAAACCGTCAAGATGGTGCGCATCGACCCCTTGACCGGCCTGTTGGGGCCGGTGGGCGTGAGCCAGTTCAAGGGCTACCAGTTCTTCGCCGAGAAGTTCAGCGGCAAGGGCAACCCGGCCGGCGTGAAGTTCGAGATCACCGCGATCGACAACAAGCTCAGCCCGGCGGAGAGCCTGAACGCCTTGAAGGCCGCCATCGACCAGGGGGCGCGCTACATCATCCAGGGCAACGGCTCCTCGGTCGCGCTGGCGCTGTCTGACGCGGTGGAAAAGCACAACGCGCGCAACCCCGGCAAGGAAGTGCTGTACCTCAACGACTCCGCGGTCGACCCCGATCTCACCAACAGCAAGTGCAGCTACTGGCACTTCCGCTTTGATGCCGACACGTCCATGAAGATGGAGGCCATGTCCAGCTTCATCGCCACGCAGCCGGACATCAAGAAGATCTACCTGCTCAACCAGAACTACTCGCACGGCCACCAGGTCGTGAAGTACGCCAAGGAAACCATCGGCCGCAAGCGCCCCGACATCCAGTTCGTGGGCGAGGACCTGCATCCGCTGGCGCAGACGCGCGACTTCGCGCCCTACATCGCCAAGATCAAGGCGGCGGGCGCCGACACCGTGATCACCGGCAACTGGGGCTCCGACCTGTCGCTGCTCATCAAGGCCGCCAACGAGAACGGCTACAACGGCAAGTTCTTCACCTACTACGCGGGCGTCACCGGCACGCCCACCGCGCTGGGCACCAACGGTGCCGGCCGCGTCTACCAGATCGCCTACAACCACCGCTGGGCACCAACGGTGCCGGCCGCGTCTACCAGATCGCCTACAACCAC
>NZ_MKSS01000295.1:0-1386 GCF_001897365.1 Hydrogenophaga sp. 70-12 | reverse complement strand
CCCTGTGCGTCGAGGAAGAGGCGCTCGTCGACGGCGGCCGGCGCGGTCTCGCGGCCATCGAAGGCCTGCACGCGCCGGCCGTCCCAATGCAGCAGGAACGCGCCGCCGCCAATGCCGCTGGACTGCGGCTCCACGAGCGTCAGCACCATCTGCACCGCAATCGCGGCGTCCACCGCGCTGCCTCCTTCGCGCAGGACGCGCGCGCCCGCTTCGGTGGCCAGCGGGTTGGCGGCGGCGACGGCCAAGCGCCCGAAAGACCAGCCCGGCTTCGCGGTGTAGCCGGAGGCGGCTTCGGGCTGAGGGGGCGTGGCGGGCGGCTGCGCGCAGGCCGCCAGCAGCAAGGTCAGGAGGAGGGGCGAGAGCCAGCGCTTCATGGCGCGACTCTACGCCCGAAGCACCGGCTTACCGAGGCGCCAGGCGGATCGCGCCGTCCAGGCGGATCACCTCGCCGTTGAGCATGTCGTTCTCGATGATGTGCTTGGCCAGTTTGGCGTAGTCCTGCGGCGTGCCCAGGCGGCTGGGGAAGGGCACGCTGGCGGCCAGTGCGTCCTGCACCTCTTGCGGCATGCCGAACAGCATGGGCGTGCCGAAGATGCCGGGGGCGATCGTCATGTTGCGGATGCCGTTGCGCGCCAGGTCGCGCGCGATCGGCAGCGTCATGCCGACCACGCCACCCTTGGAGGCACTGTAGGCCGCCTGGCCGATCTGGCCGTCGTAGGCCGCCACGCTGGCGGTGCTGATGAGCACGCCGCGCTCACCGGTCGACTCGGGCTCGTTCTTGCACATCGCGTCGGCGGCCAGGCGGATCATGTTGAAGCTGCCCACCAGATTGACCATGATGGTTTTGGTGTACACGGCCAGCGCGTGCGGGCCGTTCTTGCCCACGGTCTTCTCGGCCGGGGCGATGCCCGCGCAGTTGACCAGGCCCATCAGCTTGCCCAGCGACACCGCCTTCGCGACCACGGCCTGGCCATCGGCCTCGCTGCTCACGTCGCACTTGACGAACACGCCGCCGATGTCCTTGGCCACGGCCTCGCCCTTGTCGGCCTGCATGTCGGCGATGACGACCTTGCCGCCGTTGGCCGCGAGCATGCGCGCCGTGCCTTCGCCGAGGCCCGAGGCGCCGCCGGTGACGATGAATACCTTGCCTGCAATCTCCATGCTTGTGCTCCTGAGGGGATGGGTGTGCCGGGGTGGCTTTGACGTTGACGTAAACGTCAATTATGCAGTGGCGCACGATGGCCGCAGCCATCGATCTGGCCCGTGCGGGCCAGCCCGCATAATCCGGCCATGTTCTTCAACCTCCCCACCCTGCTGACCTGGGCCCGCATCGTGGCCATTCCGCTGATCGTGGGGGTGTTCTATGTGGGGCATCTCAGCCCGGCC
>NZ_MKSS01000294.1:0-1434 GCF_001897365.1 Hydrogenophaga sp. 70-12 | reverse complement strand
GGGGCAGGTCCGCCAGGTCGACGGCAAGCGCGTCATCAGCTACGGCACCAGCAGCTACGGCTACGACATCCGCTGCGCGCCCGAATTCAAGGTATTCACCAACATCCACAGCACGGTGGTGGACCCGAAGAACTTCGACGAAAACAGCTTCGTCGACGTCAACAAGGACGTCTGCGTCATCCCGCCCAACAGCTTCGCTCTGGCGCGCACGCTGGAGTACTTCCGCATCCCGCGCAACGTGCTCACCATCTGCCTGGGCAAGAGCACCTACGCGCGCTGCGGGATCATCGTCAACGTCACGCCCTTCGAGCCCGAGTGGGAGGGCTATGTGACGCTGGAGTTCAGCAACACCACGCCGCTGCCGGCCAAGATCTACGCGGGCGAAGGCTGCGCCCAGGTGCTGTTCTTCGAAAGCGACGAGGTCTGCGATGTGTCCTACAAGGACCGGGGCGGCAAGTACCAGGGCCAGGTGGGCGTGACCCTGCCCAAGGCCTGATCGGCGGCCGCTGGCCGTACCATCGCGAGCAGGCCCGCGCGGCGGGTGAAGGAGCTTGGCGATGAAATGGGAAAACAACCGGCAGTCGGACCAGATCGAGGACCGGCGCGACAGCCCGGGCGGCGGGGGGCGCCTGCCGCGCATGGGCGGTGGCCGAGGCATCGGCCTCGGCACCATCGCCATCGCGCTGGTGGCCGGCTGGATATTCGGCATCAACCCGCTCACCATCCTGGGCGCCCTGGACGGCGGCGGCCTGCAGGCCCCCGCGCCCATGGAGGCGCCGCAGGGCCAGGCCGGCGCGCCGAGCGACGAGTCGGGCCGCTTCGTGGCCGCCGTGCTCGGCGGCACCGAGGACGCCTGGGGCGCGATCTTCCAGGCCGCCAACGCCCAGTACCAGAAGCCGCGCCTGGTGCTGTTCCGCGGCGCCACGCCCACCGCCTGCGGCACCGGCCAGTCGGCCATGGGGCCGTTCTACTGCCCGGCGGACCAGAAGGTGTACATCGACCTCAGCTTCTACGACACCCTGCGCCGCCAGCTCGGCGCACCCGGCGACTTCGCCCAGGCCTACGTCATCGCCCATGAGGTGGGCCACCACGTGCAGAACCTCATGGGCATCACCGATCAGATGGAGAAGGCCCGCGCGCGCATGAGCGAGCGCGAGTACAACGCGCTGTCGGTGCGCCTGGAGCTGCAGGCCGATTGCTTCGCGGGCATCTGGGCGAACCACAACCACCAGCAGGGCCAGATCCTCGAGCCCGGCGACGTCGAGGAGGCGCTCAACGCGGCGGCGGCCATCGGCGACGACGCGCTGCAGAAGAAAAGCCAGGGCCACGTGGTACCCGACAGCTTCACCCATGGCACCAGCGACCAGCGCCAGCGCTGGTTCCAGAAAGGCCTGCAGACGGGCGACGTGCGGGCCTGCGACACCTTCAAGGCGG
>NZ_MKSS01000293.1:0-8358 GCF_001897365.1 Hydrogenophaga sp. 70-12 | reverse complement strand
GGCCGCGTGGCGCGTGGCGCTGGTTTCGTACTCGGCCAGGAAGGCGCGCACCAGCTCGCTCAGCGCGTCGCGCTCGGACAGGTTCTTGCGCTGGGCCCTGCCCTCGGCCTCGCCGATGAGGGCCAGCAGGCGCTGGGTGTAACGGTCCAGCAGGTCGAACAGGATCGCTTCTTTGCTCTCGTAGTAGTGGTACAGCCGCGCCTTGCTGGTGCCGCAGGCCTTGGCGATGTCGTTCATGCTGGCGGCCGGAAAGCTCTGGCGCGCGAAGCACTGGGCGGCGACGTCGAGGATTTCGTCGCGTTTGAGGTCATGGGTAGCGGACTTGGGGCGAGCCATGTCAGGATTCTGCCTTCCGCCTTTTCATCCGCCCATGCCCGCCGCCTCCGATCCCTTCGTCGAACACGTCTGCGAACTGCTGTCGCCGCTGGGCCCCGTGGTGGCCCGGCGCATGTTCGGGGGCTGGGGTGTGTCGGTGGACGGCATGAACGTGGGCCTGGTGGCCTGGAACACGCTGTACCTGAAAGGCAATGCCGAGACCGAGCCGCGCTGGCTGGCGGCGGGCTGCCAGCCCTTCGTCTACGAGGCCAAAGGCAAGCCCATGCGGCTGAACTACTTCACGGCGCCCGAGGAGGCGATGGAATCGCCCGCCCTCATGCAGCCCTGGGCGCGACTGGCGCTGCAGGCCGCGGTGGCCGCGCGCGCGCCGCGCAAGAAGGCCGCCGCGCGATCAAGGCGGGTTTGACTCGAAACGCGAGAGCACACGGCCGCGGCCGGCGACGAGGAACTCGGTGTAGCCCAGCACGCCGCGCAGCAGCCGGCCGAAGGCCAGCGCGGCCTGGCCCAGCGCGAGCGCGAGTTCGCGCGAGGGCTTGACCACGTCGCGCGAGAAGCGCTGCGGGCGGGCCTCGGCCTGCGGCAGCACGCTCCAGTCGAAGCGCAGGGCGTCGCCGCGGGTCCAGGGCTCCATCACCAGGTGGGCGCCGGCCGGCACGAGCAGCGATTCGCCGGCGCAGACGCGGTGGTCACCGAGGCCGTCGGGCTGGTGCGGCAGGTTCAGCGTGACCCAGGCGCGCCCGGCGGTGATGAGCAGGCGGCTGTCTTCGGCGGGGCGCAGGCTGATGGCCCGGTGGGCGCCCACAGCGAAGCCGGGACGCTGCGAGGTTGATGCCGATTCGGAACGGGTTTCCATGGGGTTTCTCCATGCGCCAGGGGGTATTGGCGCGGATGTGATCCTCGGGCCTGGAGCGCAACACGTCCAATGAAAGCCGGCTAAGCTATTGATTCGTCCACCGCATCAATCGGTCATGAGCCTGACGCCCCGCCACCCCCGAACCCGCCCCATCGGCATGGGGCACCTGCGCGCCTTCGAGGCGGTCGCGCGGCACCTGAACTTCCGCGCCGCGGCGGAGGAGCTGTCGCTCACGCAAAGCGCGGTGAGCCGGCAGATCCAGTCGCTGGAGGACGAGGTGGGCACCTCGCTGTTCCTGCGCCACACGCGCGCGGTGGAACTCACCAGCGCGGGCGGCATGCTGCTGCGCGCCGCCTCCAGCGCGCTGGAACGCGTGGACCACACGGTGCGCCACATCCGCCAGAACGCCGGTCGCAAGAGCGTGGCCATCACCACCTGGGCCTCGTTCGCCTCGATGTGGCTGATCCCGCGCCTGGAGGCCTTCCAGCGCGACCACCCCGACATCGACATCCGCATCGACGCCACCGACGCCGCGGTCGACCTGGCCACCGCGGACGTCGACATGGCGCTGCGCTACGCCGTGCCGCAGGCCGTGCCGCCGGGCGCGGTGCGCCTGTTCGGCGAAAAACTCACGCCCGTGGCCAGCCCCTGGCTGCTGCAGAGCCACCCCATCCAGCGCATCGAGGACCTGGCCGGCTGTTCGCTCATCGAGGCCGGCGACGCGCACCGCACGCGCCACCTGGAATGGCTCACCTGGCAGCGCTGGCTGGACCACTTCGCCGGCCCCGAGCCCGCGCCGCGCGGGCGCAAGGGGGCCAGCAGCAAGCCGCGCCTGAACCCGCAGCGCTGGCTGTACTTCAACTACGCGCAGCAGATCGTGCAGGCGGCCATCATCGGCCAGGGCGTGGCCTTGGCGCGCCTGCCGCTGGTGGCCGAAAGCCTGGCCAGCGGCGCACTGGTGGAGCCGCTGCCGCACACGCGCATCGACTCACCGCTGGTGTACTGGCTGGTGCTGGCGCCGCGCAGCGAGCAACGACCCGAGGTGAAGGCCTTCGCCGACTGGCTGCTGGGCCAGGCCGCCGCCACGCGCAACGCCATCGGCGACGTGCCGGACCCCGACACCGTCGATCAGATTGACTAACCCCCGCGCCGCCTTCGGCCTCCCCCATGGGGCGGCGCCTGCGGCCCCCTCGGACTCAACGCTTCTTCGCGCCAACACATGTCCCCACCCAGTAGCGGCAACCTCCGCAGCATCGTCGCCATGCTCATCGCCGTGGGCTTCTTCGCGCTCATGGACGCGGTGCTCAAGACCCTGTCAGCGCGCTACCCGGCGCTGCAGATCGCCGCGCTGCGCGGCCTGACCGCGCTGCCGCTGGTGCTGGCCTATATCGCCTGGCGCGGCACCTGGCACACGGTGCTGCGCGCGCGCTGGCCGCTGCACGCGCTGCGCGGCGTGCTGGGCATCGTCATGCTCACGCTGTTCACGCTGGGCGTGCGCACGCTGCCACTGTCGGCCGCGTACACCCTGTTCTTCATCGCCCCGCTGCTGATCACCGCGCTATCGGTGCCGGTCCTCAAGGAGCGCGTGCCGCCCGCGCACTGGTGGGCCATCGCGGTGGGCTTCGGTGGCGTGCTCATCGCCCTGCGGCCCAGCGGCAGCGACCTGCAGGCTGGCCTGGCCACCGCGGGTGGGCTGGCCATCCTGGGCGCGGCGTTGTGCTACGCCGTGGCCGCGGTGGCGGGCCGCCTGGCCAGCCGCAGCGACAGCAGCGAATCGCTGATCCTCACCATGATGCTGTCCATGGCGGTGGGCGCGGGCCTGCTCGCGCTGCCGAACTGGCTGCCGATCGCGCGCGCCGATCTGCCGCTGCTGCTGGCGCTGGCCATCACGGGGTTTTGCGGCCAGCTCGCCATCACCGAGGCCTTCCGCCACGGCCAGGCCTCCATCGTGGCGCCCTTCGAGTACAGCGCGCTCGCCTGGGGGCTGGGACTGGACTGGCTGATCTGGCAGACGCTACCGGGCGCGCACACCTGGCTGGGCGCGGCCATCGTGGTGGGCAGCGGCATCTACCTGGTCCGCCACGAGCGCCGCATCACCGAGGCGCACGCCACGGCCGAGCACCCCTGAGACCTCTCAGTTCACCGGCCAGGCCACGCCGGTGTCGCACAGCACGGCGTCCAGCGGCACGTCGTGCGGCTCGGGCCGCAGCATGGGCAGGAAGGCGAAGTCATAGCCCAACCCCACCGTGAACGGCCGGGGCCGCAAGGTGGCCAGCGTGCGGTCGTAGAAACCGCCGCCGTAGCCCAGGCGGTAGCCGCCCGGGCCGTACCCCACGCAGGGCACGAAGATCAGCGTGGGATGGACGATTTCGGTGTCCTTGGGCTTGGGGATGCCGTAGGCGTCCTCTTCCATGGGGCAGCCGGGGTACCAGGTGTAGAAGGTCAGCGTCTTGTCGATCTTGTTCACCACCGGCAGGGCGATGCGGCGGTGCCGCTGCTGGCCCTGCGCGTCCTCTTCGAGCCCCGCTTCCTGCCAGCGAAACAGCGCGGGCAGCGGATCGAACTCGCCCTTGATGGGCCAGTAGGCGCCGATGACGCTGTCGGGCCGGTTCACCAGCCACACGCGCATCACCCGCTGCAACTGGTCGTTTCGCCACAGGCGGTCGCCGAGGCGCTGGCGCTTGTCCACCAGCGCCTTGCGCCACCGCGCCTTCTGCTCGCCGGGCGTGCCGCCGGCCGTCTTGTTCACGGGCGGTAGGGAACTCTGGCCGTCGTTGCTGTCCATAATCGGCTGGTGGTCACGAAGGTCGATATGCAGGGATTTCGCAAGCGCTGGATGGCGCGTTTCGCGGCCCGCCCCATTCCGGGGGCGCGGCTCATTATGGCGGCGCTGCTGCTGCCTTCCATGGCCTGGGCGCAGAACGCCGCGTCCGACCAGACCCTGCTCGCCATGAGCGAGGCCTACCGCCGCGGCCAGTCCGGCGAACTCACGCGCCTGCTGCCCAGCGCGCGCGGCCATGTGCTGGAGCCGCTGGCGCGCTACTGGGAAATGCGCGTGCGGCTGGACAGCGCGCCCGCCCCCGAGATCCGCGCCGCGCTCGACGCCATGGCCGGCACCTACTGGGAGGACCGGCTGCGCAACGACTGGCTGCTGCAGCTCGGCAAGGCGCGCGACTGGGCGCGCTTCGAGACCGAGCGCCCACTGTTCCGCATGAACGACGACCGCCAGGTCACCTGCTACACGGTCATGCTGGACGCCGCCGGCAGCCGGCTGCCGCCCGAGGTGGCGGCCGAGCGCGTGCGCGAGCTCTGGCTGGCACAGCGCGACGCCGAGGACGGCTGCGCCACCGCCGCGCAGGCCCTGCTGGCCAGCGGCCACCTGCGGCCCGCCGTGGCCTGGCAGCGCGCGCGGCTCATGATGGAAGTCGGCCGCGGCCGCGCGGCCAGCCAGGCCGTGGGCCTGGTGCGGCCCGAGGCCGTGCCCACGGTGGACGCCGTCGCGGCCAACCCGGCGAAATACCTCGACGACAAGATCACCGCGATCCGCCCGCGCACCAAGGAGCTGGTCACGCTGGCCATCATCCGCCTGGCCTCGCAGGACCCGGCGGCCGCGGCCAGCGAACTCGACAGCCTGAAGTGGCGCGCCCAGCTCACGGCCGAGGAGCGCGGCTGGCTCTGGGGCGTGATCGGCAAGCGCAGCGCGCAGCGCCTGCAGGCCGAGGCGCTGGGCTACTTCGCGCGCGGCGAGCTGCGCTTCATGACCGACGACCACCTGGCCTGGATGGCGCGCGCCGGCCTGCGCCTGGGCCGCTGGGACGCGGTGCGCGACGCCATCTACGCCATGAGCCCCGCACAGCGCGGCGAAACCGGCTGGACCTATTGGCGCGCGCGCACCATCGAGGCCCTGCAGGACCCCGACGCCGGCGTGGCGCGCGCCCAGGCGCGCGAGATCTACGAGACCATCGCCTCGCCGCGCGACTTCCACGGCATGCTGGCCATGGAGTCGCTGGGCCTGCCCATCGTGGCGCCCGCGCCGCCCGAGCCCCTGACGGCCGAGGAGCGCCGCGCCGCCGAACAGAACCCTGGCCTGCGCCGCGCGCTCGCCGCCATCCGCCTGGGCCTGCGCGGCGAAGGGGTGCGCGAGTGGAACTACCAGATCGCGCTGCACGCGCCCGGCGGCATGGGCGACCGCGAGCTGCTCGCCGCCGCCGACCTGGCCTGCCGCGAACAGCTGTGGGACCGCTGCATCAACACCAGCCAGCGCACCCGCGAGGCCATCGACATGCAGCAGCGCTTTCCCACGCCGCACCGCGAGCAGGTGGTGGCCCGCACGCGCGACATCGGCCTGGACCCGGCCTACGTGTATGGGCTGATCCGCCAGGAAAGCCGCTTCGTGGTGGAGGCACGCTCGCAGGTGGGCGCCTCGGGCCTGATGCAGGTGATGCCGGCCACCGCGCGCTGGACGGCCCGCAAGATCGGCCTGTCCAACTTCCAGCCGCAGCAGATCGGCGAGCGCGACACCAACATCCAGATCGGCACCGCCTACCTCAAGTTCGCGCTCGACGACTTCGAGGGCTCGATGCCGCTGGCCGCGGCCGCCTACAACGCCGGCCCCGGCCGTGCGCGCGCCTGGCGCAACGGCCCCGTGCTGCCCGGCGAGATCTGGGCCGAGAACATCCCCTTCGAGGAAACGCGCGACTACGTGCAGCGCGTGCTCACCAACACCGTCAACTACGCCGCGCTCATGAGCGGCGCGCCGCAGTCGCTGCGCCAGCGGCTGGGCACCGTCGGGCCGCGCAGCGTGGCGGCACCGGCGGAGAACACCGAGTTGCCCTAAGGAGCCATCGCCCCAGGAGGTGCGTCATGAAGAAGGTCCTCGTGCTCGGCGGCACCGGCTTTGTCGGCCGCCACGTCTGCGAGAAGCTGCAGCGGCGCGGCTGGCACATCACGGTGCCCACGCGCCAGCCGGCCAAGGCCGCCGCCGTGCTGCCCCTGCCGCGCGTGACGGTGGTCGAGGCCGACGTGCACGACACGCGCCAGCTGCTGCGCCTCATGGAGGGGCAGCACGCGGTGGTCAATCTGGTGGCCATCCTGCACGGCGACGAGGCCGCCTTCGAACGCGTGCACGTGGAATTGCCACTGGCCATCGCCGAGGCCTGCCTGGCCGACGCGGCCTGCCGCCTGGTGCACATCAGCGCGCTCGGCGCTTCGGTCGATGGCCCCTCCATGTACCAGCGCAGCAAGGCGCGCGGCGAAGAGGTGCTGCGCGCCTCGGGCCTGGCCCTCACCCTGCTGCGCCCCAGCGTCATCTTCGGGCGCGGCGACCGCTTCCTCAACCTGTTCGCGCGGCTGCAGCGCTTCTCCCCCGTGGTGCCGCTGGCCGGCGCCGACGCGCGCCTGCAGCCGGTGTGGGTGGAAGACGTGGCCGAGGCGGTCGCGGCCTGCCTGGGCGACGACGCCCGGGGGCGCGCCAGCATCGGCCGCACCATCGAGTGCGCCGGACCGGAGGTGCTGGAGCTGGGCGAACTGGTGCGGCTCGCCGGCCGGCTGGGCAGCACCCAGCGTCCCGTGGTTCCGCTGCCGCTGGCCGTCGGCCGCTGGCAAGCCGCCCTGCTGGAGCTGTTGCCCGGCGAGCCGCTCATGAGCCGCGACAACGTGGCCTCGCTGTCGGTGCCCAACGTGGCCAGCGGCGCGCTGCCGGGCCTGGACAGCCTGGGCATCGCGCCCGCCAGCGTGCACGCCATCGCGCCCACCTACCTGGGCGAGCGCAACCCGCGCAGCCAGCTACTGCATTTGCGGCAGCAGGCGCGACGTTGATCGCTTCATCATCGCAATCGCGTCCATCGAACGGTACGGGGGTGGTGTTTCGGGGCACACTCGCGCCTCCGCAAATGAGTACCTTTCACTGATAGGTGGACCATGACCCAGTACGACGGTTTTTCGCCCCCCTCCCGCCACGCCAGCCAACCGCGCAGCGAAAACCAGCGCGATGTGGTCAATCGGCTCAAGCGCATCGAGGGGCAGATCCGCGGTCTCATCGACATGGTGCAGACCGAGCGCTCCTGCGAAGAGGTGGCCCAGCAGATGTCGGCCGCGCGCAAGGCGATGGACAAGGCCTTCTACCGCATGATGGCCTGCTCCCTGATGACCGCCGTTTCCGAGTCCGCGGGTGAAGGTTCGGCCATGCGCGACGTGGAGCGCTCCACGCGCATCCTCGAAAAATACGCCTGACCGCGGCGCACCCAGGCATTCATGACGGGCCCGCATCCATCGGGCCCGTTTTTCGCATCGATTCGGCCGCCGGGGGCGCCTAGCATGCGGGCTTCTCACGGAGCCCGTCCATGCCCCTGCAACTGTTCATCGGCAACAAAAATTACTCGTCCTGGTCCATGCGTCCCTGGGTGCTCATGCGCCAGGCCGGCATCCCGTTCGAGGAAGTCCTCATCCGCTTCGACTCCTTCGAAGCCGACTCCGTCTTTAAACAGCGCGTGAAGGCCGTCAACCCGCTCGGCAAGGTGCCCGCGCTGGTCGACGACGGCTTCGCCATCTGGGACTCGCTGGCGATCGCCGAGTACCTGGCCGAGCGCTTCCCCGACCAGTCGCTCTGGCCCACCGACGCCCGCCAGCGCGCCCGCGCGCGCAGCGTCTGCGCGGAAATGCACAGCGGCTTCTCGGCCCTGCGCAACCACTGCCCCATGAACATCGAGGCCTCGCTGCCCGAGACCGGCGCCCTGCTCTGGCGCGACCAGGCCGGCCTGCGCGCCGACGTCGCGCGCCTGGAGGCCATGTGGGGCGAGCTGCTCGCCGCCCAGCCCGGCGACGGCCTGCTGTTCGGCGCCTTCAGCATCGCCGACGCCTTCTTCGCGCCCGTGTGCACGCGCATCCGCACCTACGCCCTTCCGGTGTCGGACGTGGTGCGCGCCTACGTCGACCGCGTGCTCGCCCTGCCCGGCGTGACGGCCTGGGTGGACGGCGCCCTGAAAGAGCGCGACTTCATCGATTTCGACGAGCCCTACCGCCTGCGCCCGGCCGCACGCTGACGCCCACGGCCGGGCCCCGCGCGGGACCGGCCCGAACCGGCCACCTACACTCGCGCCCATGCAGATCTATCTGGTGGGCGGCGCGGTGCGCGACGCGCTCATGGCGCGCGAACTCGGGCTGCCGGCGCC
>NZ_MKSS01000292.1:0-8400 GCF_001897365.1 Hydrogenophaga sp. 70-12 | reverse complement strand
TCCAGGCGTGGATCACGTCGTTGGCGGTGGTGATGATGCGCACCTTCTTGCCCACGGGCACCACCAGCGGGTTGTCGACCTTGAGCAGGTAGTCGTCGGTGGCCTCGGGCTTGCCACTGTTGGACATCACGCGGTGCGAGGTGTCCAGCGTGGAGAGGAAGCCGATGCCCTCGCCCTCGCCCTTGATGTATTCGTAGCCCCACTTCCACTGCATGCCCACCGCCTTGATGGTCACGTCGGCGTTGGTGGTGTCCTTCTGTGCCACCAGCACCTTGGTGGCGGGCAGCGCCATGCCGATGACGATCAGCAGGGGGACGATGGTCCAGCCCAGCTCCACCCAGATCGGCTCGGGCAGCGCCTGCGACTGGTGGCCCACCGATTTGCGGTGCTTGAGGATGGAATAGAACATGACGCCGAAGACGATCACGAAGATCACGGCGCAGATGCCCATCATGAACCAGTGCAGCCAGTGCTGCTCTTCGGCGATCTTGGTGACCGGCGGGGCGAAGTTGAGCTGGTTGACCGCGGGGCCGCCCGGCAGATCGTTGACCTTCTGCGCGGCCGCCGAGGACCAGACCCCGGCGCTCAGCAGCGCCAGTCCCACCGCGTTCCGCGCTGCACGTAGGGCTTGCAGCGTCTTTGTCGTCTTGCTCACTTGTTGCGCCTCAAATATAAGTGTCGATTGATATCGACCCCGATTACACCAAAACCTGCCAGGCCTGCGCCAGCGCTTCGCGCGCCGCGCAAGGCAGTCGCATCTCACGCGCCAATCAGGAACGCGCCCCCGGACGCGGCACGCCGGCACAGGGGGAAATGCCCTTGAACCCAAACCGCGGGATTGTAGCCGCCGCCATAGGGAGCCCTGACCGCAAGCCGGGACCCCTTGGTCGGGTTTGGCTCAGCCGCGGCGCTGGCGCAGCTGCTCGCGCAGCGCGTCCAGCGGCACGGTGGCGTCCCCGCGCGGCGGCTTGGGCGCCGCCTTGAAGGCGTGGCCATAGACGATTTCGACCGTCAGGCGCAGGCGGCCGCCGTCGGTTCGCGGGCCACGCGCCTCGATCGCCGCCAACAGGCGCTCACGCCAGCCCCGGCCCCGGCAGGCCCCGAAGCGCTCGGTCGAGAGGTTGCGACCGAAGCCGCGCAACTCATCGACCAGGCTGGCGGCGCTGCCGTAGGTGAGTTCGAGTCGCTCCATGTCCATGACGGGCTCGGCGAAGCCGCCGTGCACCAGCATGTCACCCCAGTCGTGCATGTCGGTGAAGGCGTGCGTGGGCGCGGGCCAGCCCTCGGCCGCCCAGACCTCGCGCAGCTCGTTCAGGCTGTCCGGGCCCAGGCAGGCAAACATCAGGAAACCGCCGGTCGCTATGTGCGAATGCCAGCGCGCGATAAGCCGCTGCGGCTGGGGCTCGGCGTGCAGGCCCATGTTAGCCCAGAGCATTTGCACCGGCCGCTGCGGGTCGGCGGCTCGGGGCTCCAGCCAGCGCGGGCGCAGCGGGTTCCAGGACCGGGGCGCGGCCTCCCGGGTGGCCGCGGCGGCGCGCGCCATGTCGCGCGACCACACCTGCCACTCGGCGCGGGGCAGCGCCGCGCGCAGGCGCGCATGCGTCTTCAGGCCGCCGAGCACAGGCTCCCAGTGCAGCCAGCTCGTGGGCGGCTCGCGGAACCACTGCAGGCGTTCGGCCATGCGCCCGCCCACTTCCTCGTGCAGCCAGGGGCTGTGTGTGCGCGGCAGGCCCTGCCAGCGGGCGCAGGCCACGGCATCGAGGCCGGGCACGGCGTCGGCAGCGTCGGAGGGGGATGGGTTCAAGGCGGCGGGCCGGTGCGAACCGGCCCCGGTATCGGGAGGGGGCGCTCAGTATATTGAGCCCGCATGCGCCGCTTCGCCGTATGGACACCCGGCTGGTCATGGCCCAGCCAATGCCATGTGTGCGGCCAGTGGCCGGCCTGGCCGCTGTGCGAGCCCTGCCGCCAGCGCTTCGCGCCGGCGCGCCCCCGCTGCCCGCGCTGCGCCGCGCCCGCCAGCGACGCTTCGCCTTGCCCCTGCCGGGCGCGGGCCGCCGATCGCGTTCTCGGCGCCTGCGTGGCCGCGGTGGACTACACCTTTCCCTGGGACCGGCTGATCGCGCGCTTCAAATTCCACGGCGAGACCGCCTGGGCCCGGACCTTCGCCGGGCTGATGCGGGCCGCGCCCGGCGCCGGCGCCCTGCTCGACGCGGCCGACGGCATCGTGCCCCTGCCGCTAACCCCCGGGCGCCTGGCCGAACGCGGCCACCACCCGCCCTGGGCGCTGGCCCGGGCCCTCGTGCCACGGCACCCAGACGCACTGCGGCCGGACGCGCTGATGCGCCTGAGCGACGGCCCCGCACAGCACCGCCTGGCCCGCGAAGAACGCCTGCGCAACCTTCGCGGCGCGTTCGCGGTGCCGGCCGAGTACCTGTCGCGCCTGCGCGGCGCCCGGCTGCTGCTGGTGGACGACGTGGTCACCACCGGCGCCACCCTGGACGCCGCCGCGCAGGCCCTGCTGGCGGCGGGCGCCGCGCGCGTCGACGCCCTGGTCTTCGCCCGCACGCCAGCACCGCACGAGCGCGCGGACTGAGGCGCACCACTATCATGCGCGCCCCACCATGTTCAATGTCGTCCTGGTCCACCCCGAAATCCCGCCCAACACGGGCAACGTGATCCGCCTGTGCGCCAACACCGGCTGCGCGCTGCACCTGATCGAGCCCCTGGGCTTTTCCATGGACGACAAGCTGATGCGGCGCGCCGGACTGGACTACCACGAGTACGCCGAGGTGCGCCGACACGCCGGCTGGGGAGCCTTTCTGCACGCCGCGCGACCCGATCCCGAGCGCCTGTTCGCGCTGACCACGCGCGGCCGGCGCGGCGTGCACGACACCGCGTGGCGGGCGGGCGACTGGCTGGTGTTCGGGGCGGAGTCGAGCGGCCTGCCCGAGGCGGTCCGAGCGGACATCGCCCCCGGTCAATGGTTGCGCCTGCCCATGCGGGCGGGCCAGCGCAGCCTCAACCTGTCCAACGCGGTGGCCGTCACCGTGTTCGAAGCCTGGCGCCAAAACGGCTTCCAAGGCGGGGTTGCGTGATCCATATCACGCGAGTTCCCCCTGAAACATCCCCCATTTGTGGCAACTGCTCCACCATGCGCGACATGGAGACCACGATCAACCCCCGCCACCACCGGCTGCCCGCCACCGGTCCGCGCCGGGACCGCGGGCCTCAGGGACACCCGGTGATCGCGCGCATCGCCCGATGGATCGGCGTGGTGCACCCCCAACCCCAGCCGCGCACGCCCCACTTGCGGGACATCGTCGCCATCCGCCAGCGCCTGCTGGCCACCATCGAGGACTGCGTGCACTCCGTGCCGGCCCTGCGCCTGCGCCGCCAGATCGAGCAGGCGCGCAGCCCCCAGGAGCTTTGGCTGCTGCGCAACGACGCCTTCCAGCTCATCGCCCAGCGCCACAGCCAGCACGTGGCCGCCGCGCGCATCGACGCCCTGCGCCAACTCTTCGAAGACTGGCTGGACCCGAAGCAGCTCGCTCGCATCCGCTGAGCCCGGCGCTCAGGGGTAGTGGCGCACCAGCGACTCGGCCAGGCACACCGGCTTCTCGCTGCCTTCGCGCTCCACCGTGACCGCCCAGGTCATCTGGCGCCCGCCGTTGTCGATCGGCTCGCAGGCCTGCAGCGCCATGTGCGCGCGCAGGCGGCTGCCCACCGGCACCGGGGCCGTGAAGCGCACCCGGTTCAGCCCGTAGTTCACGCCCATGCGCGAGGCGCGCACGTTCATCGCGGACTCGAAGAACACCGGCAGCAGCGACAGCGTGAGAAAGCCGTGTGCGATGGGCGCGCCGAAAGGGCCGGCCCTGGCCCGCTCCACATCGACGTGGATCCACTGCTGGTCACCGGTGGCGTCGGCGAAGCGGTTCACCCGCTCCTGGGTGATGGTGACCCAGTCGCTGGTGACCACGGCCCGGCCCACCAGCGCGTCGAATTCCTCGAGGGTGTCGAATGTGCGCATGGGCGCACTCTACAAATCCGGGCCGCGATCGGATGTCGGGCGCGCGACAAGCCCCTGCCTCAGCGGTCCAGCCAGTCGCAGATGCCCTGCCACTGCTGCAAATCCTTCTCCACCCGCCAGGGCGCCACGTCGAACAGCGTGAGGCCGCGCGCGGCCAGGTGGATGTAGTTCTGCGTGTCGCGCAGGTAGCCCAGCACCGGCAGGTCCAGGCCGGCCACGAACTCGGCCAGCTTGTCGGCCGCGATGGTGCGCGGATCGACCCGCATGCCCACGATGCCCACGGCAGCGCGGCGCGTCTCGGTCAGCTCGTCGAGGAAATCGCGCGTGGCGTAGATGTCGAAGATGCTGGGCTGCAGCGGCACGATGACCTTGTTGGCCAGCTTGAGCACATCCTTGAAGCGCTTGCCGTGCAAGCCGGCGGGCGTGTCCAGCACCACGTGGGTGGCCTCTTTCGGCGGGCGCGCGATCTGGTCGTGCGACACCTCCCAGGTGTGGATGGGGCGCGCCGTGGGTGGCCGCAGGCGCAGCCACAGCGCGGATGACTGCTGGCGGTCCACGTCGCCCAGCATGACGGTATGGCCGCGGCTGGCGTAGTAGCCGGCCACATTGGTCGACAGCGTGGTCTTGCCGACGCCCCCCTTCGGATTCGCAACCACCACGATCGGCATGTCGTCTCCTTGAGTTCGGCCCCCTGGGGCGGCCGGTACTGGCACAGGTAAGCCTATGTTAGCCCGAGCCCGTCCCAGACCAGCTTGCAGCCCGTGAGGAACATGCCGGTGTAGATGAGGCGGTAGAACAGCACCGGCCGGATGCGGTGCGCGATGCGCACCCCGATCCACACCCCCACCGGCGCCAGCGGCAGCAGCACCAGCGAGGTGGCCATGTTGCGCAGGTCGATCAGCCCCAGCCAGGCGTAGGGCACCCACTTGGCCATGTTCACGAAGAAAAAGAAGAAGGCCATGGTGCCCGTGAACAGCAACGGCGGCAGGCGCATGGGGATCACGTAGGCGTTGATCGGTGGCCCGCCCGCGTGCGCCACGAAGCTGGTGAAGCCCGAGGTGGCGGTGAGGATGGCGCCCACCCAGCGCGGCGGCGGCGCGCTGTCGGGCCGGGGCGGGAACAGCAGGCGCTGGGCCAGGAACAGCAGCGTGAAGGCGCCCACGATGCCCGCGACCAGGCGCGGCTCCAGCCAGCGGAACAGCAGCGTGCCGATCACGATGCCCAGCAGGCCATAGGGCAACAGGAACTTCAGCAATTGCCGGTCCACGTTCTTGCGGAAGGCCGCCATGCCCAGCAGGTCCATCACCAGCAGCACCGGCATCAGGATGGCCGCGGCCTGCGGCACCGTCACGGCCAGCGCCATCAGCGGCACCGCCAGCGAACCGAAGCCGGCGCCAAAGCCGCTCTTGCTGATGCCCAGCAGCAGCACGGCCGGCACGGCCACGGCATAGAAGAAAGGGTCGGTGATGAGGGGAAGCGATGACACGGAAGACAATCCGGCGATGCAAAACGTGACATTGTGGGGGGAAACCCTCAGGCTGCTGGTGGAGGTGGCCGCCACCGCGGCCTTCGCGCTGTCGGGCATCCTGGAAGGCGCGCGCAAGCGGCTCGACGCGGTCGGTGTGGTCGTCGTCGGGTTTCTGGCGGCCTTCGGCGGAGGCACACTGCGCGACCTGCTGCTCGACCAGCGCCCGTTCTTCTGGGTGCACCACGTGGAGCTGCTGTGGGGCGTGCTGGGCCTGAGCGTGCTGGCCATGCTGTTCCTGCGCACGCGGCACTTCGAGGTCACCGAGCGCGCCATGCAGTGGCCCGACGCCCTGGGCCTGGGCCTGTTCGCCGCCACCGGCGCGCACCAGGCGCTGCTGCTGGAGATGCCGCCCCTGGTGGCCGTGCTCATGGGCATCGTCACCGGCGTGGCCGGCGGCGTGCTGCGCGACGTGGTCTGCAACCAGATCCCCAGCGCCTTTCGCGACCACCGGCCCTACGCGGTCTGCGCCTTCGTGGGCGGCTGGGTCTACGTGGGCTTGTGGGCGATCGCCGCACCGGGCTGGCTGGCGCTGCTGGCCTGCGTGGGCGTCACGGCCGGGCTGCGCGGCCTGGCGCTGTGGCGCGATTGGCAGTTGCCGCAGTGGCGGCTTTGAGTCCCGGGGACAATCGCGCCATGTTCAACCCTTCCCAAGCCGACGTGCGCCGCTTCTTCTGCGGCGCCTACGCCAAGCTGCGCGACGCCCAGCCCATGGACGCGCTGGAGCAGCTCGCTGCCCAGTGGATCGCCGAGCACCCCAAGTACCACGGCGAACTGGCCGACGCCGAGGCCGCCGTGGCGCGGCTGAGCCAGCCCGACGCGGCGCGCGAGAACCCTTTCCTGCACCTGTCCATGCACCTGTCGATCAGCGAGCAGTCCAGCATCGACCAGCCGCCGGGCATTCGCCAGGCCGTGGAACTGCTCACCGCGCGCCGGGGCGACCTGCACACCGCCCACCATGAGGTGATGGAGTGCCTGGGCGCCATGCTCTGGGAAAGCCAGCGCGCCGGTCGCCCGCCCGACGGCCAGGCCTACATCGACGCCGTGCGCCGGCGGGCGACAGTGGATTAACCCCCCGCCGCGCTCCGCGCGTCCCCCCTTGAAAGGGGGCATCACCGACGGCCCGGCAAAGCCGGTTCCGTGGTGACCCTGGAAAACAAAAAGCCGCTCGGTGAGCGGCTTTTTGTTGGGGGCGCTTCGCGAATCGATCAGCGGAAGCGCGACTGCGGCACGGTCTGCAGCTCGCCCTGGACGGTGCTGAGGTACTTGGCGATGGCGCGCATCTCGGCCGGGGTGTACTGCTTGGCGATGCCGGCCATGATGCCGTTGCTGCGGCCGATCAGCTTGTTGCCCTCGACGGTGTACGACTTGAGCGCCACGAACAGGTAGTCGGGGTGCTGGCCACCGATCTTGGGGTAGCTCGGGTCGATGGGCTTGCTGAAGTTGACGCCGTGGCAGGAGACGCAGGCGCCCTTCTGCAGCAGCGCGGCGACCTCGGCGCTCGCGGCGGCCGGGGTCTCCGGCGCGGCGGGGCCGGCCTGGCCGGCGTAGAAGGCCGCGAGATCGGCCATGTCCTGCTCGCTCAGCGAGCCGGCGATGCCGCGCATGGACGGGTGCTTGCGGTCGCCCTTCTGGTAGGCCTTGAGGGCCGCCACGATATACGGCGCGCCCTGGCCCGAGATCTTGGGCACCTTGTGGATTTCGGGGAAGCTGTTCTGGTAGCCGGGGATGCCGTGGCAGCCGATGCACATCTCGGCCTTCTTGTGGCCGGCTTCGACGTCACCGGTGACGCCCTGCGCCTGGGCCGATGCGGCAGCGACAAACAGCGTCGCAGCGGCGACAAGGGTACGGGCGATCGGTTTCAGCAGTGGGGTCATTTTGCTAGCACAATCAAGAACGGCCGGGAAAGATCAACCGCGAATTATATGAGCGGTCGCCGCGTCTCCCGCCACATCCCGAGTCCCGCGCGCGGGCAGCCGCGCCGCCACCCCGAGGCCGCCTCCATGAAATTCCAGGGTTCCCAGAACTACGTCGCCACGCAAGACCTGATGCTGGCGGTCAACGCCGCCATCACGCTCAAGCGCCCGCTGCTGGTCAAGGGCGAGCCCGGCACCGGCAAAACCATGCTGGCCGAGGAGGTCGCCCAGGCCCTGGACATGCCCCTGCTGCAGTGGCACATCAAGAGCACCACCAAGGCCCAGCAGGGCCTGTACGAATACGACGCGGTCAGCCGCCTGCGCGACTCGCAGTTGGGCGACGAACGGGTGAAGGACATCCACAACTACATCGTCAAGGGCGTGCTGTGGCAGGCCTTCACGGCCGACCAGCCGGTCGCGCTGCTGATCGACGAAATCGACAAGGCCGACATCGAATTCCCGAACGACCTGCTGCGCGAGCTCGACCGCATGGAGTTCTACTGCTACGAAACGCACGAGCTCATCAAGGCCAAGCACCGCCCCCTGGTCTTCATCACCTCGAACAACGAGAAAGAGCTGCCCGACGCCTTCCTGCGCCGCTGCTTCTTCCACTACATCAAGTTCCCCGACGCCGAGACGATGCACAAGATCGTCGACGTGCACTTCCCCACGCTCAAGCAGGACCTGCTGAAGGTCGCCATGAAGACCTTCTACGACGTGCGCAACCTGCCCGGCCTGAAGAAGAAGCCCAGCACCAGCGAACTGCTCGACTGGCTCAAGCTGCTGATGGCCGAGGACATCCCGCTGGAAGCCCTGCAGAGCGCCGATGACAAGGTCGCCATTCCGCCGCTGGTCGGCGCGCTGCTCAAGAACGAGCAGGACACCACGCTGTTCGAGAAGCTGGTGTTCATGAACCAGAGGAACCGCTGATG
>NZ_MKSS01000291.1:0-2563 GCF_001897365.1 Hydrogenophaga sp. 70-12 | reverse complement strand
GGGTCGTCTCCTGACGGGTGGTGGAAAGTCAAGCTGACTCGTTGGCGGGCCTGAAGTTCTGGTCAATCGGGCCCGACGCAGCGCAACCCAGAAACACCGCGGAACCGGCTGTGCCAGGCCACTGGTGTTGCCCCCTGGGGGGTCGCGCGAAGCGCGGCGAGGGATTCGTGGTCAATGCGCCTTGTCCCAGTTGGGGCCGACGCCGATCTCGGCCAGCAGCGGCACCCGCAGTTCGGCCACGCCGGCCATCAGGCGCGGCACTTCGCTGCGCACCCAATCGACCTCGTCCGCGGGCACCTCGAACACCAGTTCGTCGTGCACCTGCATGATCATCTTGGTGCGGCGCTCCTGGTCGTCCAGCGCGGCCTGCACGGCCACCATGCTCATCTTGATGAGGTCGGCCGCGGTGCCCTGCATGGGCGCGTTGATGGCCTGCCGCTCGGCCGCCTTCTTGCGCGGGCCGTTGCCGCCGTTGATTTCCGGCAGGTACAGGCGGCGGCCGAAGGCGGTTTCCACGTAGCCCTTCTTCTGTGCGGAGGCCACCGTCTGCTCCATGTAGCGCTTGACGCCCTCGAAGCGCTCGAAGTAGCGCTGGATGTAGTTCTTCGCCGCCGTGTTGTCGATGCCCAGGGCCTTGGCCAGGCCGAAGGCGCTCATGCCGTAGATGAGGCCGAAGTTGATCACCTTGGCGTAGCGGCGCTGCTCGCTGCTGACCTGCTCCAGTTCCACGCCGAACACCTCGGCCGCGGTGGCGCGGTGCACGTCCTGGCCTTCCTGGAAGGCGCGCAGCAGGGCCGCGTCCTCGCTGATGTGGGCCATGATGCGCAGCTCGATCTGCGAGTAGTCGGCGCTGGCGATCACGCTGCCCGGCGGCGCCACGAAGGCCTCGCGCACGCGCCGGCCCTCGGGCGTGCGAATGGGGATGTTCTGCAGGTTCGGGTCGTTGCTGGACAGGCGCCCCGTCACGGCCACGGCCTGCGCGTAGTGCGTGTGCACGCGGCCGGTGCGCGGGTTGGCCATCTGCGCCAGCTTGTCGGTGTAGGTGCCCTTGAGCTTGGACAGGCCGCGGTGCTCCAGGATCTTGGCCGGCAGCGGGTAGTCCTCGGCGAGCTTTTCCAGCACCTCCTCGTCGGTGCTGCGCGCGCCGGTGGCGGTCTTCTTGATGACGGGCAGGCCCAGCTTGTCGAAGAAGATCTCGCCGAGCTGCTTGGGGCTGCCCAGGTTGAAGGGCTGGCCGGCGATGGCATACGCCTCCTGCTCCAGCGCCACGATGCGCTGGCCCAGTTCGTGACTCTGCGCGGCCAGCGTGGGCGCGTCGATCAGCACGCCGTTGCGCTCCACCCGGTACAGCGTTTCGCTGCTGGCCATCTCCAGCTCGTAGATGAACCTCAGCTTCTCATCGGCCTGCAGGCGCGGCCACAGCACGCGGTGCACGTCCAGGGTCTGGTCGCTGTCCTCGCAGGAATACTCGGCGGCCTTAGCCACGTCCACCTGGGCGAAGGGAATCTGGTGCGCGCCCTTGCCGCAGATGTCCTCGTAGCTGATGCCCTTGCGGCCGGTGTGGCGCTCGGCCAGGCTTTCCAGGCCGTGCGGCTTGTGCACCTCCAGCACGTAGCTTTGCAGCATGGTGTCGTGCTCGTAGCCGCGCACCTCGATGCCGTGGTTGGCGAAGACGTGGCGGTCGTACTTGACGTGCTGGCCCAGCTTGGGCCGCATGGGGTCCTCCAGCCAGGGCTTGAGCCGGGCGAGCACCTCGTCGAAGGGCAGTTGCTCGGGCGCGTCAGGGCCGGCGTGGCGCAGCGGGATGTAGGCCGCCTCGCCCGGCGTCACGCTGAAGGAGATGCCGACGATCTCGGCCACCATTTCGTCCAGCGAAGTGGTTTCCGTGTCCAGGGCGGTCAGCTCGGCCGCCTGCAGGCGCGCCAGCCAAGTGTCGAACAGGTCCCAGCTCAGGATGGTGTCGTACCTCAGCGCGGGGCGCGCTGCACCGGACGTGGGCGCGGGCGGGTCATCGAACAGGCCTTCGGTGGCACCGGGCGCCACGGCGGTCGAGCCCGGCGCCACCGGCGCCTCCTGGCCCGCCGCCGCCTTGGCGGCGAGCGACTTGAAGCCGTACTTGTCGTAGAAGGCCTGCAGGGCCTGGTGGTCGGGCTCGCCCAGGCGAACCGCGTCCAGCGCGGGCAGGCCGGGCACGAAGCCGTTCAGGTCGCAGTCGGTCTTGATGGTCAGCAACTGGCGCCCCGTGGGCAGCCAGTCCAGGGCCTTGCGCAGGTTCTCGCCGGCCACGCCCTTGATCTCGCCAGCGCGCGCCACCAGCGCGTCCAGCGAGCCGTACTCCATCAGCCACTTGGCGGCGGTCTTGGGACCCACCTTGTCCACGCCCGGCACGTTGTCCACCGCGTCGCCCACCAGGGTCTGGTAGTCGACCATCAGGTGCGCCGGCACCCCGAACTCGGCCTGCACGCCCGCGAGGTCGCGGCGCTTGCCGCTCATGGTGTCGATGATGGCGATGCGCTCGTTGACGAGCTGGGCCAGGTCCTTGTCGCCGCTGCTGACGATGACG
>NZ_MKSS01000290.1:0-8511 GCF_001897365.1 Hydrogenophaga sp. 70-12 | reverse complement strand
CCGCAAGAGACGCAGGCCCTGCAGCAGCCCGACATCGGCCTGCTGTACGTGCTCGGTGTCAACGGACAGCTGCTGATGCACTTCGCCGCCGCCGCCGGCTACGACTGGAACGCCTACCTGGAAGCCATGCGCACCGGCTTGCGTGAGCATGGCCCGGTGCGCGCGGGCATTTACAAGGCGGTGGGCGAGCACCGCTAGGGCGCGTTCACCGCGAGGCCCCCGCTGGGCCTTGGCGCTCAGGCCTTGAGCCCGAGCCGGCGGGCCAGCTTGTGCAGGTTGCTGGCGTCCAGGTCCAGCGCACGGGCCGCCGCGGCCCAGTTGCCGCCGTGCAGCACCAGCGCCTGCTGGATGGCCTGCCGCTGCGTGGCCGCCACCATCTCGTGCAGCGGCGCCAGCGCGGGCAGCGGCGCGGCGCTGGCGCCCGGCGCGGCGCGGTCCTGCGCCGGCGCGTTCCCCTCGTCGAGGTCCAGCATGTCCGGCTCCAGGGTGACGATGCCGCGGCGGTCGGCGCCCCGGCTCACCGCCTTGAGCGCCGCGCGGCTGATCACGTGCTCCAGTTCGCGCACATTGCCGGGCCAGCGGTAGCGGCGCAGCGCCGCGTCGGCATCGGCGGACAGGCGCAGGCTGCGCAGCCCCAGCCGGGCGCGGTTGAGTTCGAGGAAGCGGCCGGCGAGCAGCAGCACGTCGTTGCCACGCTCGCGCAGCGGCGGAATGGGAATGGGGTAGACCGAGAGGCGGTGGTAGAGGTCGGCACGGAACGCGCCCTCGCGCACCAGTTCGCGCAACTGGCGGTTGGTGGCCGCGATCACGCGCACGTTCACGCGCCGCGGCCGGTCGGTGCCCAGGCGCTGGATCTCGCCGTTCTGCAGCGTGCGCAGCAGCTTGGCCTGGATGGCCAGCGGGAGCTCGCCCACCTCATCCAGAAACAGCGTGCCGCCGTCGGCGGCCTCGAAGCGGCCCGGCCGCTCGCTCATCGCGCCCGAGAAGGCGCCCTTGGCGTGGCCGAACAGCTCGCTCTCGGCCAGCGACTCGGGCAAGGCCGCGCAGTTGACGTGCACCAGCGGCTTGCCGGCGCGGCGCGACAGCTGGTGCAGGCGGTGCGCGAACAGCTCCTTGCCGACGCCGGTCTCGCCCAGCAGCAGCGCGGGCAGTTCGGAATCGGCCACCACCTGCAGCTCGTGCAGCAGGTGCACGATGGCCTCGCTCTGGCCGACGATGTCGCTGTCCTCGCGCGGGTTGGCGCGCGCGCCGGCCGGCGCCGACCAGCCCGCCGTGCGCAGGGCGCGGACCTCGACCTCCAGCCGCGTGAGGCGCACCGCCGCCTCGATCGCGCTGGCGAGCTGTTCCAGCTCGCGCGGGGCCTGGGCGTCGAAGCGGCCGATGTCCAAGGCGTCCAGCGTCACCACGCCCCAGCGCTCCCCCTCCACGTCCAGCGCCATGCCCATGCAGTCGTGCACCGGCAGGGGCTGGCCGGGGTGGCCGTCGACCAGGCCATCGTAGGGATCGGGCAGCGCGCTGTCGTGGGGAAAGCGGGTGGCGCCGCGCCGCGCGAGGATGGCCGCCAGCCGGGGGTGGTCCTTCAGCGCGAAGCGCCGGCCCAGCGCGTCGCTGGCCAGACCGTCCACCGCCAGGGGCCGCAGGTGCTCCTGCTCGAGCCGCAGCAGCGCCACCGCCCCGCAGGCGAAGTGCGCGCGCAGGCTGCCCACCAAACGCTGCAGGCGCACCGCGGCCGGCAGCTCGGCCACCAGGTCGGTCAGCAGCAGCAGTTGCGTCGTGTCGATGGTCATTCGTACCCCATGCGGTGATTTGTACCGTGGCGCGACCCGGGTGGATTTGACCCAGGTCAATCCAAGCCTTTGATTGGCAAGGGAATTTTTTTGGCACGCGGATCGCATATCGCCTGGCTACCCATTCACCAAGGAGCAAGCATGGACCTGATGGACCAATCCCTGGGCCAGTTGGCCCGGCGCATTCCCGGCGCCACCCGCGTGTTCGATGCGCACCGGTTCGACTTCTGCTGCGCGGGCAACCGCACGCTGCGCACGGCGGCCACGGCCGCCGGCGTCGACGGCGAGGCCATCGCGGCCGAGCTGCTGGCGCTGCAGGCGCGCGAGGCGCCGTCCCAGGCGCCCGACTGGGGCCGGGCCACCGACACCGAGCTGGTGGACCACATCCTGGCGCGCTACCACGCGGTGCACCGCGAGCAGTTGCCCGAGCTGATCCGGCTGGCGCGGCGCGTCGAGCAGGTGCACGGCGACCGCGCGGACTGCCCGCAGGGCCTGGCCGACCACCTCATGGCCATGGGCCAGGAACTGGAGAGCCACATGCGCAAGGAAGAGCTGGTGCTGTTCCCCTTGATCGCACGCGGACACGGCGCCATGGGTGGCATGCCCATCGGCGTGATGCGCGGCGAGCACGAGGAGCACGGCGCGGCCCTGCGCCGCCTGAGCGAACTCACGCAGGACTTCACGCCGCCGCGCGGCGCCTGCACCACCTGGCGCGCGCTCTACAGCGGCCTGGTCGCCTTCCGAGACGACCTGATCGCCCACATCCACCTGGAAAACAACGTGCTGTTCGAGCGCTTCGCGCCGGCGGACGTGCACTGACGCACGGGAGAAGCCTCATGGGTATCTACAAGAAGTACTGGTTCGCGCTGATCGGCGTGTGCATCGTCATGTTCTCGCTGCTGGGCTACTTCGGCGCCGAGGTCTACCGCTCGGCGCCGCCGGTGCCGGCGCAGGTCAGCACCGCCGGAGGCAAGGCGCTGTTCACACAAGAGGACATCCTGGACGGGCAGACGGCCTGGCAGTCGGTGGGCGGCATGCAGCTCGGCTCCATCTGGGGCCACGGCGCCTACCAGGCCCCCGACTGGACGGCCGACTGGCTGCACCGCGAACTCACGGCCTGGCTCGACCTGGCCGCCCGCGAGCGGCACGGGCGCGCCTACGCGGACCTCGACGCCGGCCTGCAGGGCGCGCTGCGCGCCGAGCTGCGCGCCGAGTACCGCGCCAATGGCGTCGGCGCCGATGGCGCGCTGGTGGTGAGCGAGCGGCGCGCGATGGCCATGGCGCACACGGCCGCCTACTACGACCAGCTGTTCTCCGACGCGCCCGCGCTGGCCAAGAGCCGCGAGAGCTTCGCGATGAAGGAGAACACCCTGCCCAGCGCCGAGCGGCGCGAGCGGCTCACGCAGTTCTTCTTCTGGACCGCCTGGGCCGCGGCCACCGAGCGGCCCGGCACGCAGGTGACCTACACCAACAACTGGCCGCACGAGCCGCTGATCGGCAACGTGCCCAGCAAGGAGAACGTGGTCTGGTCCATCGCCAGCGTGGTGATCCTGCTGGCGGGCATCGGCCTGCTGGTCTGGGCCTGGGCCTTCCTGCGCGACCACGACGAGCCGCTGCCGGCCGCACCGGCGCGCGACCCCTTGACGGCCTTCGCGCTCACGCCCTCGCAGCGCGCGCTGGGCAAATACCTGTTTCTGGTGGTCGCGCTGTTTGTCTTCCAGGTCTTCATCGGCGGCTTCACCGCCCACTACACCGTGGAGCGCAGCTTCTACGGCATTGACCTGTCGCAATGGTTCCCCTACTCGCTCACGCGCACCTGGCACATCCAGGCCGCGCTGTTCTGGATCGCCACCGGCTTCCTGGCGGTGGGCCTGTTCCTCGCGCCCGTCATCAACGGCGGCAAGGACCCGAGGTTCCAGAAGCTGGGCGTGGACGTGCTGTTCTGGGCGCTGGTCTTCGTCTGCGTCGGCTCCTTCGTCGGCAACTACCTGGCCATCGCGCAGAAGATGCCGCCGGAGTGGAACTTCTGGTTGGGCCACCAGGGCTACGAGTACGTGGACCTGGGGCGGATCTGGCAGATCCTCAAGTGGGTCGGCATCCTGCTCTGGCTGGTGCTGATGCTGCGCGGCGTGCTGCCCGCGCTGTTCGCGCGCGACGGCCAGGACAAGAACCTGCTGGCCCTGCTCACGGCCTCGGTCGGCGCCATCGGCCTGTTCTATGGCGCGGGCCTGTTCTACGGCGAGCGCACCAGCCTGTCGGTGATGGAGTACTGGCGCTGGTGGGTGGTGCACCTGTGGGTGGAGGGCTTCTTCGAGGTCTTCGCCACCACGGCCCTGGCCTTCGTCTTCTCCAGCATGGGCCTGGTGTCGCGCCGCATGGCCACCACGGCCAGCCTGGCCTCGGCCTCGCTGTTCCTGCTGGGCGGCATCCCGGGCACCTTCCACCACCTGTACTTCTCGGGCACCACAACGCCGGTCATGGCCGTGGGCGCTTCGTTCAGCGCGCTGGAGGTGGTGCCACTGATCGTGCTGGGCCACGAGGCCTTCGAGAACTGGCGCCTGAAGACCCGCGCGCCGTGGATGGACGACCTGAAGTGGCCGCTGCTGTGCTTCGTCGCCGTGGCCTTCTGGAACATGCTGGGCGCGGGCGTCTTCGGCTTCATGATCAACCCGCCGATCTCGCTGTACTACATCCAGGGCCTGAACACCACGCCCGTGCACGCGCACGCGGCCCTGTTCGGTGTCTATGGTTTCCTGGCACTGGGCTTCACGCTGATGGTGCTGCGCTACCTGCGGCCGCGCACCGTGTTCAGCGAGCCGCTGATGAAGGCCGGCTTCTGGGGCCTGAACCTGGGCCTGGTGCTGATGATCTTCACCAGCCTGCTGCCGATCGGCTTCATCCAGTTCATGGCGAGCGTGGGCGAGGGCCTGTGGTACGCCCGCAGCGAGGCCTTCATGCAGCAGCCGCTGCTGCAGACGCTGCGCTGGGTGCGCACCTTCGGCGACCTGGTGTTCATCGGCGGCGCCGTGGCGCTGGCGCTGCAGGTGGTGCTGGGCCTGCTGGACCGCGGCGGCGCGCCGGCCCGGGCCGGGCAGCGCCTGAGCGAGGCGCGGGTTGACGCACGGGCTCGCGGGCCGCTGCGGCGGCCTGCGGGCCCTCAACCCGGCGGCAGCTCGCCTGGCGCCGCCGGCGCGCAGTCGAACGGCCCCGCCACCCGGTCGTTGTCGTCCTGCACACACACGTCGCTCACGTACTCCGCATAGGCGTAGTCGCCGGCATGGACCACGACGCCGCCGGGCCGCTCGCGCAGGCGCGGCGCGCGGTCGGCCACGGCGCGGGCCATGAACTCGGTCCACACAGGCAGCGCGTGCGTGGCCCCGGTGGCCCGGCCCAGGCTGCGCGGCTGGTCGTAGCCCATCCACACCACGGTGGACACCCCCGACGAATAGCCCGCGAACCACACGTCGCGGGCCTGGTTGGAGGTGCCGGTCTTGCCCGCCACGTCGGGGCGGTCCAGGCGCAGGGCGCGCCGCGCCGTGCCCTGCTGCACGACGTCGCGCAGCATGCTGTCCACGATGTAGGCGTTGCGCTCGGAGACGGCGCGCACCGCCGGCGCGCGGTCGGCGGCGTCGAACAGCACGGCGCCGCCACGCTCGCTCACGCGGGTGATCAGCACGGCAGGGCGCCATTCGCCGCCGCTGCCGAACACCGCGTAGGCCTGCGCCAGCCCCAGCGGCGAGACCGCGCCGGCGCCCAGGGCCAGCGGCAGGGTCGCCGGGTTGTGTTGCGGATCGAAACCGAAGCGCGCCGCGAAATCGCGCACGTGCGCCGCGCCCGCCGCCTCCATGAGGTTCACCGTGGCCACGTTGCGGGAACGCGCCAGCGCGTCGCGGGCGGTCAGGAAGCCGTCGTAGCGGTCGCCGTAGTTGCGGGGGGCCCAGGCGCGGCGCCCCGGGGCAGCCGGCGTCACCACGCGCTGGCGGTCTTCCACCAGCGTGCCGGGGAAGTAGCCGCGCTCCAGCGCCGCGGAGTAGACAAATGGCTTGAAGGTGGAGCCGGGTTGGCGCAGGGCCTGCATGGCGTGGTCGTACTGGCCCAGGCGCGGGTCGAAGCCACCGGCCAGGGCCAGGATGTGGCCGGTGTCCATGTCGATGGAGACCAGGGCGCCCTCCATCCGCGGCAACTGGGCCAGGCGCCAGGCTTGCGCCCCATCGCGCCGCACGCGGATCACCGAACCCGCCTCGATGCGCGGACCCCGCCCGGCGCGATGCGCGAGCGCGATGGCGCTGCCGTCGCGCAGGTGGGCCTGCAGGCCCGCGGACGACACCTCGCGCACCAGGGCCGCTTGCAGCTCGCCGCTGTCGGGGTACGGGGCCAGCGCGCGCCGCAGCCCCGGCCCGTCGAAGCGCCAGGGCGGGGGCAGCCGGGCTTCCGGTCCGGCGTAGCCGTGCCGCTGCTGGGCGCGCAGCAAACCGCCGCGCAGCGCGCGCATGGCCTCGCGCTGCAGGTCCGCGTCGATGCTGAGGACCACGTCCAGGCCGCGCGTGTACGCCTCTTCTCCGAAACGCTCCACCACCCGCTGGCGGGCCTGCTCCACGGCATGCCCCACGTACAGCCCACCCAAGCGTTCGGGTGACCGCAGGACCAGGGGCTCGGCCAGGGCCTGGTCGTGCGCGGGCTGGTCGATCCAGCCCAGCGCCAGCAGGCGCGACAGGATGTGGCGCTGCCGCACGACCGCGCGCTCGCGGTTGACCACGGGGTTGTAGGCCGACGGCGCCTTGGGCAAGCCGGCCAGCATCGCGGCCTCGGCCAGCGTGAGCTCATGCAGCGCCTTGTCGAAGTACACCGAGGCGGCGGCGGCAAAGCCATAGGCGCGCTCGCCCAGGTAGACCTGGTTCATGTAGAGCTCGAGCAGGGTGTCCTTGTCGTAGTGCGCCTCGAGCTTGCTGGCCAGCAGGACCTCCATGATCTTGCGGCGGTAGGTCTTCTCTGGACTGAGAAAGAACATGCGGGCCACTTGCATGGTGATGGTGCTGCCGCCCTGCGCGCGCCCGCCGGCGAACAGGTTGCTCCAGGCGGCGCGCGCCAGGCCGGCGATGTCCACGCCGCGGTGCGCGTAGAAGCCCGCGTCCTCGATGGCCAGCAGCGCCTCGCGCATGCGCTTGGGGATCTGCTCGATCGCCACGAGCTCGCGGCGTTCCTCACCGTACTCGGCCAGCAGGCGGCCGTCCCTGGCGTGGATGCGCAGCGGCAGCTTGGGCTGGTAGTCGGTCAGCGCCTCCACGCTGGGCAGTTCCTGCCACAGGCGGTGAAGCGCGTAGGCGCCGCCCAGCGAGAGGCCGGCGAGCAGGCCCAGGATGAGGGAGAGGACAAGGCGCGTCGACGCGCCCCGGGACGCGGGGTTGTGCAGGATGGGGGAAGGCACCAGGACTCCAATAGGTGGTCGCAGGCGTTCGCGTCGCATCGACGCGAACCTGCTGCGCCTCTCCCTCTGTCCTTGAACCTGAGAGTTTCAGCCGCTGACGCGGCTTGCCCCTTCGGTGGGCCGTGCGACGGCCACTCTCCAGTCGGCGAAATGGGTGACTGCGGTCCTGGTGCCTGAGCGATGATGGGAGTTTGCGCCTTCGGCGGGGGCCCAAGGCCCCGCTCTCCCGCAGTGCGGCGATTATGGCATCCGGGCCTTCGCCGGCCGACGCCGCGCGCGGGCTGAAGCCCTCTCGATTTCCTGAGCCATTCAGAAGTAGAGATCGAGGAACAGTTTGACACGGTACTCGACCGGTAGGACGCGGCCGAGGGCTTCATGGGGGCGGTGGTTGTTGTATCGGTGCAGCCAGTCGGCCGTCATGTCACGCACTTCCTGCAGGCTGCCGAAGACGTAGCAGTCGAGCACCTCGGTTGGGTAGGTCTTGTTGAATCGTTCGACATAGGCGTTCTGCGTGGGCTGCCTCCTAACCGTCGGAGCGACCGTGTTTCCACCGCTTGGCGAAGTCCACCGCTTCTTCGCACCGGAGTGAAGAGATCACTGCACGCGCGCTCCACCGCTGCCGATATCAAGGCCTCCGGCTATGGGCGTTTCGGCGGACAGGCAGGCATCGAAGCCTTCACCGAACTGCGCTGGATCACGGTGCACATCGCGCCGCGCCACTACCCCTTCTGAGGCAACGCCATCGGATCAGCCGGGCGGGATGCTCGCCCGGCAGCCCTGGACCCCAGCGGCGATGGCCATTCTGGCTGCGCCGCGAGGCAGGCAATGCGACGTCGCAAACGGCATTGGCGCAAGCTTGACCGGCAAGGGCGTGCGCACCTGGTTGATTGAGCCGCTTACCCAGGTGCCCGGCTGTTCAAATGGACCGGCGGTGTGTGCACCTGCACCGGCATCTCAGCCCCGACCCATCGCTCGACCTCAACTAAACAGGTTTGTGCGGCACAGCCTTGTGCCAGACGAGAGGTCCCCTGGTCGCGGGTGAGCGTGTTGGGATTGCCCGAACGATCCAGGCTCTCGGGCTCGCCCGGGTGACTCGGGTCCCACCACGCACCGGTCGGCATGCGCACCACGCCCGGCATGAGCGACTCACTCAGACAAGCCCCTGCCAGGCAGGCCCCGCGCTCATTGAAAAGACGCACCGTATCGCCCTCTGCGATGCCACGTCGGTCCGCGTCCTCGGGGTGCAGGTACACGCTTTGGCGCCCTCGGATCTTTTCGGCGCGACTGAGCGCCGAATGG
>NZ_MKSS01000289.1:0-1543 GCF_001897365.1 Hydrogenophaga sp. 70-12 | reverse complement strand
CCGCTGTCCACGCCCGAGGTGTTGCCCAGGGTGGCCGCGCCCGCCCCGCCGCAGGGGCTGCCGGTGCTGGGGGCACCGGCGCAGCAGCTCACGCTGGGGTCGCAGGCGGCTTGGGCCGTCGGCGGCTGGCCGAAGAGCAGCACAAGGGCGAGCAGGCCCAGCCCATGTTGGGCGCGGCTGCGCGCGGCCTTGAGCCCCTCCCACAGGTGATGTCTGTGCATGCCCCGTCCCCCCGATGCGATCCGAAACGCCCGTGCCGGCGGCACGAGCGCGCGATCACATCAGGCGAGGGCCCAGGGCGTCCGGACTGTCGGCGGGGGCTTTAACCAAAATTCACGAATCGCCAGGCCGCGTGCCCACCTGCGCGACGGGTTGGCCCGCGCGTGGCGGAAGGGATCAGGGAGGCGGCGCTGTTGCGCCGGGCATCGCTTGTGTGGGTGTATCCAGGTCACGGCCTTCCAGCTCGCCCGGCGGGGCCACGGTCACGGCCACGTCCAGCGTGTGCTGGGCGCCGCCCTGGATGACGCCGCGCATGGGCGAGACGTCGCTGAAATCGCGGCCGATGGCCAGGGTCACGTAGTCCTCGCCCGGGCTGCCCCAGCCGCAGCGGTTGTTGGTGGGGTCGAAGTCGAACCACTCACCGTCGCCGCCGTCCTCGCGCGGTACGTAGACGGCGGCCCAGGCGTGCGAGGCGTCGGCGCCGATGAGGCGCGGCTGGCCGGGCGGCGGCTGGGTGAGCAGGTAGCCGCTGACGTAGCGCGCGGGCAGGCCCAGGCTGCGCAGGCAGCCGATCATGATGTGGGCGAAGTCCTGGCACACGCCCCGGCCCTGGGCCAGGGCCTCCAGCGGCGGCGTGCTGACCTCGGTGCTGGCGCTGTCGTACTGCAGTTCGCCGTGGATGCGCTCCATGAGCGCGCGCGCCGCCTGCAGCACCGGCGCGCCGGTCGCGAAGGCCGGGCGCGCCCACTGGACGAAGGCCTCGTCGCGTTCCACCAGGGGCGAAGCGAACAGGAACTCGGCCGCGGCCTCGTAGGGCGCATTGACGCGGTAGCGGAAGTGCTCGCGCACGCGCTCCCAGGTCATGCCACGCCAGGGCGCGTCTTCGGGCAGGGGGCGCGGCGCGGCGGTCATCACCGTGCTGTCGGCCAGCACGCTCAAGGTGTCGTGCGGCGCCTGCTGGGCGAAGAAGCGGCGCTGGTTGCCGAAGGCGTCGGTGCTCTGGTGCATCGTGGCCGGCTCGGGCTCGATCGCGATGCGGTGCGCCAGCACGCGCTGCAGCGCGCTGGCGCGCGGGCTCAGGTGCAGCATGTGCTGCGCCATGTCCACCGCGCTTTGGTAGCGGTAGGTGGTGCGGTGCAGGACGCGCAGTTTCATGGCCGTTCAGATGGACAGCGTCTGGCTGCGCCGGTCGGCGTGGCTGAAGTGCAGGCGCGTGATCTCGTCGGAGAGCTCGACCGCCGCGGCCTCGCAGTCTTCCAGCACGCGCAGCAGCGCGCCCCAGACGCGGCGGCCGTCGGCGTCGCGCTGCCAGTTGCTCAGCTCG
>NZ_MKSS01000288.1:0-1533 GCF_001897365.1 Hydrogenophaga sp. 70-12 | reverse complement strand
CCAAGCGCTACGTCGACATCCTGTCCGATCTGCTGTGGTCCAGCCAGCTGGCGCTGGCCAGCCAGAACCGGCCGCGCCTGGTGCGCATCATCCCGCCGGTGCTGCGCACCCTGCGCGAAGGCCTGGACGCCATCGACTACCCGCGCGACAAGGTCGAGGCCTTCTTCCAGACCCTGATGGGCCTGCACGAGGCCGCCTACAAGACCCAGCGCAGCGGCGAGGCCGCACCCGCGCCGGCCGAGGCCGACGCCAGCGTGCTCAACCCCGACGACGCCGAGCTCTGGATGCGCCAGCACGAGGCGAAGGCCACCAATTTCTACGACGACTCGCTGCCCGAGACCACGCAGCCCGGCTTCGCGGCCACCCAGCCCATGCAGCGCGAATGGGTCGACATCAAGGCCGGGATGGTGTTGCGCGACGCCACCTCGCTCGCGGTGGGCAGCTGGTTCGATCTGTACCAGGAAGGCCAGGCGCTGCGCGTGCAGCTCACCTGGGCCAGCCCGCACGGCACGCTGTTCCTGTTCGGCACCGCCTCGGGAAAATCCATGTCCATGACGCGCCGCGGCGTGGACCGCCTGATCGAGCAGGACAAGCTGCGCGTGGTGGCCGACCACAGCGTGGTCGACGAGGCGCTGGACGCGGTGGCCCAGCAGGCCCTCAAGAACTCGGGCAAGCGTTAGCCGACGCGATCCGCCGCCGTGCGGGCGGGCGTGTCCTCGTCCTGGGGGTCGCCGCCGCCACTGTCCCGGCGGCGCAGCAGCTTCTTGCGCACCAGGTGGATGTTGTTGCGCAGCGCGTACAGCTCGTCGGTGTACGACAGCGGCACCACCACCTTCTCCACCTTGGCTTCCATGCCGTCGAGCTGCTCCAGCAGGTCGTCGGGCGTGGCGCTGCCCGACTCGGCGCGCTGCTCCACCTCGCGCAGTTCCGCGTACCAGCGGAACACGCGCGAGCGGATGCGAAAGGTGTAGAGCGGCGGCACGATGCGCGAGAGCGGCAGCGCCAGCGCGATGATCAGGCCCAGCGCCAGCCACATGCGCTCGATCACGCTGGCCGCCCAGAAGGGCAGGTAGCGCTGCAGGAAGGGCAGGCCGCCCTTGTAGGCGCGCTCGGCCTCGCCCGCCGCGGGGAATTCGCTGTGGTCCAGGTTCGGGTATTCGCGCGCGCGGTTGAACCAGCCGGCGCCGCTGTGCACCTCCATGGCCGTCTGCGCGAACAGCTGCAGGATGGCCGGGTGGGTGTCCGAGCGCGCCAGCAGCGAGGTGGTGGAGGCCACCAGGCGCACGTTGCGCGGCGGCACGTTGCGCGCCAGGTCCACCATGCCCTGTGGCATGGTCACCGGCGTGAGGTAGCCGAAGCGGCGCGAGTAGGCCTCGGCCTGGGCGAAGTCCAGCAGCTTCACGCCCGGGGTCTGCAGCAGCATCTGCACCATCAGCGATTCGGGCGCCGAAGCGAACACCACGGCGTCGAGCTGGCCGTCCAGGAAGGCCACGGTGGCCGGCGTCTGCTCCAGCCGGCTCAGCGTGATCTGGC
>NZ_MKSS01000287.1:0-8416 GCF_001897365.1 Hydrogenophaga sp. 70-12 | reverse complement strand
CCACCAGCGCAGCACGCGCGGCAGCTCGCACCAGTGCCACAGGCTGCCCTGGCCACGCAGGCCTTCGGCCGGCGGGTCGTCGAAGATGAACACCTCCAGGTCCGAGCGCCAGCGCGCCAGCTGACCCACCAGGGCGCGGCCGCCCGCGCGGTCCAGACGCGCGTCAACGATCGCCAGCGCCGGCGGCTGCGCCAGCGCCAGGCGCAGGGCCTCCACCGGGTCGTTGGTCCAGCGCACCTGTCCGGGCACCGGCCAGCGGGCGACCTGCTCGCGCACGTCCTGCAGCGCCTGGCCGCGCGGGCAGAGCACCAGCACCTGCAGGCTGCCGTGCCCGAGGCCGGGGGGTAGGGTGGGTGCCATGTCGATCTCCAGGTCCATGGCAAGGATGGTGCGCGCGCGGCCGCGCCGGCGCTGCGGGGAAATCTGGACGCGCGGGCAGCGGGGAACCCCGTGTCAGAGGTCGTCGGCGCTGATCAGGCCCTCGCGGATCGCCAGCCGCACCAGCGCGGGCAGGTCGCTCACGCCGAGCTTGGCCATGAGCCGGCTGCGGTAGCTCTCCACCGTCTTGGGCGACAGGTGCAGCTGCTCGCCGATGGCCGCGCTGGTGTGGCCCTGCACCACCAGCTGGATCACCTGGCGCTCGCGCACCGACAGCGCGGCCAGGGGGTTGTTGTCGTCCGCCTGCGTGAGCCCCTCCACGGCCAGCTGCGCCACCGGCCCGCCCAGGTGCTTGCGGCCGCCGGCCACGGCCTCCACCGCCTCCAGCACCTCGCGCGCGGGCGAGCCCTTGAGCACGTAGCCGAAAGCGCCAAGGCGCATGGCCTCGGCCACGTGGCGCGGCTGGGCCGACATGGTGAGCATGACCACGCGCGACGGGGCCTTGCGCTGCACCAGCTGCTCCAGCAGCTCGAAGCCCGAGCGCAGGCCGAGGTGCAGGTCCAGCAGCACCACCGACGGCGCCAGGCGAACGATCTCGGCCAGGGCCGCCGTGGGGTCGGCGGACTCGCCCACCACGCGGTGGCCGGCGTCCTCCAGCACGGCCTTCAGGCCGTCACGCAGCATGGCGTGGTCGTCAACCAGGTAGATGTCGCTCATGAGGGGGGTTCTCCGTTGTGGTCGTGTCGGCCGTGGCTCGATTCAGTTGTCGGTGTCCGGCAGTTCGCCGAACACGCTGCCGGGACGGGCGGTCCAGATCAGGGTGATCCGCGTGCCGCGCCCACTGCGCGCGCGGGCGCTGAGCCTTGCGCCGATGGCCAGCGCGCGCTCGCGCATGCCCACCATGCCCAGGTGCCCGGGTCGCCCGAAGGCCAGTTCCTCGGGCAGGCCCACGCCATCGTCGACGACGTCCAGCCGCAGGTGGGTGGCGTCGCCCTCCAGGCGCACCACGATGCGGCTGGCCTTCGCGTGCAGCAGCGCGTTGGCCACGGCCTCGCGCGCCACCATGAAGGCGGCGTACTCCACGTCGTCGGGCCAGCGCTGCGCGACCACGTTGCCCACGGTCTGCAGGTGCAGCGCCACCCCCTCTGCCTCGGCCGCGCGCTGGCGGATGTCGTTGTCCAGCGCGGCCGTCAGGCCCATGTCTTCCAGCATGGGCGGGCGCAGCCGCACCAGGGCCTGGCGCACCTCGGCGATGGCGTGGTCGATCTGCCGACCCACCGTGTCCGAGCGCTCCTGCGCGCGCGGCGGCAGCAGCTCGCGGGTCATCTGCGCCAGCGAGTCGAAGGACAGGCGGATCGCGCCCAGGGTCTGGCCGAGCTGGTCGTGCAGGGTCTGGGCCAACTCGCGCGTGGTGACCTGCTCCTGGTTCAGCAGGCGGTGCGTGAGCTCGGAGAGTTCGAGCTGGTACCGCGCCAGCGCCTGCTCGGCGCGCACGCGCTCGGTCACGTCGCGCAGGATGGCGGTGAGCAGCTTGTGGCCGCGCACCACGGCGTGCGAGATCGAGGCCTCGAGTTCGAGCTCGGCGCCGTCCGCGCGCAGGCCCTTGACACGGCCGAATCCCATGGGCCGCGTGGTGACCCGCGAGTTGCCGAAGCGCTGCATGAGGGCCAGGTGCTCGCCCCGGTGCTCGGGCGGCAGCAGGCTGTCCAGCGGCTGGCCGATCATGGCCAGCGCCTCGCGGCCAAAAATGCGTTCGGCCGCCGGATTGAACATGGTGATGCGCCCGACCATGTCGACGCTGATGACGGCATCGCTGGCGGCGTTGATGATGGCGCCCAGCACCTCGCCCTGTTCGCGCAGGCGCATCTCGCTCAGGCGCTCGGCCGTCAGGTCGCGCACCTGGGCCAGCAGGCCGATGGGTTCGCCGTCGGCACCGAACACCTTGGTGAGCCGCCACTCGCCCCAGATGTCGCTGCCATCGCGGCGCAGCAGGTGGGTCTCGAAGGTCCAGGGCCCCTGGCCGGCGATCATCTGCGGGCGGATGGCCTGGCGCGCGCTGTTGGTCGGGTCCTTGTCGCGGAAGATCTCGTCGACGTGGCGGCCCTCGGTTTCGGCCGCGCTCCAGCCGAACATGCGCTCGGCCGCGTCGTTCCAGAACAGCACGCGAAAGTCCATGTCCACCAGGTACATGGGCGCGGGCAGGTGCTGCAGCACGGCCTGCAGGCGGCTGGCGTCGTGCAGCACCTGCGTCAGGGTCTGTTCGCTGCGCGAGCCGCCGCCGCCCTGCGCGGGCAGGCGTCGCATCTGCTCGGCGATGACGCGCAGCACCGTGCCGGGCGCGGCGTCCGCCTGCGGGCCCAGGCGCTCGGCCACCACGTCCAGCATCTGGTTGAACGGCCGGGCCAGCCGGCGCGACAGCCAGAAGCCGCCCAGACTGACCAGCAGCACCGTGCCGCCGCCCCAGACCAGCACGTAGCGCTCCAGCTCGCGCACCGGCGCCAGTGTCATGCCCAGGGGCTGCCAGGCCACCACCTGCCAGTCGGTCTTCACCGGCAGGGTGGCGCGGTCGATGCCGTGGCGCACCAGCAGGATGGCCTCGCCCTCCTCGTCCTCGAAGACCCGCGGCGTGCCCACGGGCGTGCCCAGCAGGTCCAGCCACTGCGTGGCCGACAACCCCGCGCGTTCGCCGAGCAGGCGCCGGCCGTCCTGGTCGGCCAGCTCCAGCTGCAGGCCGCGGCGGGCGTCCGCCGGACCCAGCACGTCCTGGCGCAGCGCGTCGTAGTAGGCGGCGTCGAGGTGGGCGGCCAGCACGCCGGCGGGCTGGCCGTCGGCGCCGTGATAGGGCATGGCGAGGTCGGCGAGTTCGGTGGGCACCGGCCGCTGGAGCGCCGCCAGGGGCTCGCGCAGCGACACGGGCGGGTGCAGGCTGCCGAACCAGGTGCCTTCACGGCCCTTGAGGTACACCGGTCGCTGCGCGATCGACACGCCCTCGAGCAGGCCATCGCTGGCGGCCAGCACCAGGCCTTCGCTGTCGGTGGCGCCGATCCACACGTACCCCCGGTGGCGCTGGCGCAGGCGGTCCATCTGCAGGCGCCAGCCCTGGGGCGACACCTGCTGGCTGGGCGTCAGCGTGAGCAGGTCGAGTTCGGCGGCGTGGCGCGCGAGCACGCGCGAGAGCCGGTCGGCATAGATGGCGGCGGTCTGCTCCACCCGCTGCTGGGCGCGCCGCTCGAGCTCGTCGCCCACCACCCGCTCCACCGACCACACCATGAGCGCGAGCAGCACCAGTGCCACCGCTGCGGGCAGCAGTGGCAACCAGAGTTGTACCGAGCGCTTGCGGTCTCCCGCCATGCCGGGGGCGTCCTCCTGGCCCGCTCCGCCAGCCTCCCTGACGGTCGTTCTATCGGGCGTGCGGCAACTCTACGTTACAGACGCCTCTGTGCACAGGGGAAATACAGGACCGTCGCGCTCAAGCCTCAACAGTCGGCCGCGGCGGCGGGATCGCCCCCGCATCGGCCAGGCGGCGCAGGCTGGCCTCGTCGAAGCCGAACTCGCGCAGCACCTGCAGGGTGTGCTCGCCCACCAGCGGCGCCGGGCCGGTGCGCGCGGGGCTGTGGCCGTCGAAATGCACGGGGCAACCCACGGCCTTGTCCAGGCCGGTGCGCGGGTCGGGGTTGTCGATGACCATGCCGACGGCCCGGGTTTGCGGGTGGCTCAGGGCCTGGCCCACGTCCTGCACCGGGCCCACGGGCACGCCGGCGGCGGCCAGGGCCTCGGTCCAGTGCGCCACGCTGCGCGTGCGCAGCACCTCGGTCATCAGGGCCTCCAGCGCGTGCCGGTGGCCCAGGCGCGCGGCGCCGGTCTCGAAGCGCGGGTCCTGCGCCCACTCGGGATGGCCCAGGGTGTCGGCGATGCGCAGCCAGTTGGCCTGGTTGCCGCCGCCGATGGCGATGGCGCCGTCGGCGCAGGCGAAGGTCTGGTAGGGCGCGATCAGCGGGTGCGCCGTGCCCATGGGCTTGGCCACCACGCCCTTGGAGAAGTAGGCCGCCGCGAACCAGTAAGTCTGCTGCATGCAGGCCTGCAGCAGCGAGGTGTCCACGCGGCCACCGCGCCCGGTGCGCAGGCGGCGGATGTAGGCCGCCAGCACACCCAGCGCGGCCAGGATGCCGGCGTTCACGTCGGCCACCGAAATGCCAGGCTTGACGCCCGCGCGGCCCTCCTCGCCGGTGACGCTGATCAGGCCCGAGAAGGCCTGCAGGATGAGGTCGAAGCCGCCCTGCTGCGCCAGCGGCCCGGTGCGGCCATAGCCCGAGACGGCGGCGTAGATCAGGCGCGGATTGGCCTGCATCAGCACCTCTTGCCCCAGGCCCAGGCGTTCCATGGTGCCGACGCGGAAGTTCTCGGTCACCACGTCCACCTGCGCCACCAGACGCAGCAGGGCCTCCCGGCCCTCGGGCGTGCGGATGTCCAGCGCCACCGAGCGCTTGCCGCGGTTGATCATCACGAAGGCCGGCGACAGGCCCAGGTCGCCGGGGCGCTGGTACCCGCGCGCGTCGTCGCCGCCGGGAAAGCGCTCGACCTTGATGACGTCGGCGCCCATGTCGGACAGCAGCAGGCCGCAGACCGGTCCGGCCATGATCTGCGACAGCTCCAGCACCTTCAGGCCCGCGAGCGGGCGCCCGAAGTCCTCGGGCGAATTCATCGGTTCATTCATTGAGGTTGCCATTGAAGTGATCTGGCCCAGGGCGCCGCGGAACCGGCTGTGCCGGGCCGCGGGCGCGCCCCCCTTGGGGGTCGCGCGAAGCGCCTCGGCGCTTAGTCCATCCTGATGCCGGCGGTCTTGATGACCTGGCCCCACTTGGCGTGGTCGGCGCGCACGCGCTCCTGCAGCCAGGCCGGCGTCTGCACCCTGGCGTCCTCGACGCCGTAGCGCTCCAGCGTGGCCACCACCTCGGGGTCGGCGATGGTCTGGGCCATGGCCTGCTGCAGGCGCTGAGCGATGGCGGTGGGCAGCTGCTGCGGTGCCACCATGGCGAACCAGGGCGTGGCCTCGTAGCCGGCCACGCCCTGCTCGGCGATGGTGGGCACCTGCTTCAGGCTGGACGAGCGCTGGGCCGAGGTGACGGCGATGGCGCGCATGCGCCCGGCCTGGATCAGCGGCAGCGCGGGCGCGATGGTGGCGAAGGCCACCTGCACCTGGCCGGCCATGAGGTCGTTCATGGCCGGCGCGGCCCCCCGGTAGGGCACGTGGCGGATCTGCGTGCCGGTGAGTTGCTTGAACAGCTCACCCGCGAGCTGGTGCGGCGAGCCGATGCCCGAGGACGAGTAGGCGTAGGCCTCCGGTTTGTCCTTGAGCAGGCGCACCAGCGAAGGCACGTCGGTGGCGGGCAGGTCGTTGTTGACCAATAGCACCAGGCCGCTGGCGCCCACGTAGCCCAGGGGCGTGAAGTCGCGCAGGGGGTCGTAGGGCACGCTGCGCAGGTTGGGAATGATGGCCAGGCTGCCGGTGTCGGCCAGGTAGAGCTGGTAGCCGTCGGCCGGCTGGCGCGCCACGTAGGCCGCGGCGATGGCGCCGCCCGCGCCGGGCCGGTACTCGAACACCACCGGCTGGCCCAGCAGCTTTTCCAGCCGCACGGCCAGGGTGCGGGCCACGATGTCGGCCGCCCCGCCGGTGCTGTAGCCGATGTGCAGCTTGAAGGCCTGCGAGGGCCAGGCGCTGGCGTGCAGCGCGGGCAGGGCCAGGGCGGCCGGCGCCGCGCCGGCCAGGCGCAACAGGGTGCGTCGTTGAATGCTCATGGGTGTCTCCTGTATTGAATAAGGCACCGGCGGAGCGCTGGCGGCCCCGCCGGGCGGGGGTCAGCGTCCTTTGAACACCGGCGCGCGGCGGGCCTGCCAGGCGGCCATGCCCTCGCGCAGGTCCTCGGTCGCCAGGCTGGCGCGGTGGCGCGCGTCGCTGGCGGCCACATCGAGTTCGCCGCGCGCGATCTCATTGAGCGCGCGCTTCATGCCCGCCACCGCCAGCGGCGCCTGGGCGCACAGGGTGGCCACCAGCGCGTCCACCGCCCCGTCCAGGGCCTCGGGCGCCACCACGTCGGTGAGGTAGCCGATGCGCTGCATTTCCTCGGCCTTGATCGTCATGGAGGTGAAAAAGAGCCGGCGCGCCGCGTTGGTGCCCAGGCGGTGCGACCAGCGGATCAGGCCCTCGGTGTAGTAGTGCAGGCCCAGGCGGCTGGCGGGCATGAACATCTCGCAGTCGCTGCGGCCGACGCGGAAATCACAGCTCAGCGCGAGGTCGGTGGCGCCGCCGTACACGCTGCCGTTGAGCCGGCACACGGTGGGCACGCGCAGGCGCTCCAGCTCCAAGGTCATGGCGGGGAAATCGGGCAGCGGGCGCCCGGCGCGCTCGCCGGGGGCGATGGCGCCGCTGCGCTCGCCCAGCTCGTCGAGGTCGTAGCCGGCACTGAACACCCGGCCGGTGCCGGTGAGCACCAGCGCGCGCACGTCCGGCTCGCGCTCCACCTCGGCCCAGATCTCGCGCAGGCGGATCACATCCTCGGCCTGCAGGCGGTTGAGCACGCGCGGGCGGCGCAGGGTCACGGTGGCCACCCCGCCCGCCACCGACAGCTCGGGCAGATCGTTGAGCCCCTCGTCTCTTGCATTCATGAATGTCTCCTTTGACTTTGTATAAATTTATATAAGGCTGTTTTTTTGGTCAAGTGGATTCTTTACTAGGGTAAACAGCGATGCATGAATTCCTGAAAGACCCGCTCCCCGTACACTGCCAGCCCATGAACGACACGACGACGACGGCCGAACCCGCGGCGGCCACCGTGACCGACGAGGTGCGCCTGGCCCTGGAGGCCGACATCCGCCAGGGCCGGCTGCGCCCGGGCGACGCGCTGGACGTGAAGGCGGTGGCCGAGCGCTTTGGCATCTCGCGCACGCCGGCCAAGGAGGCGCTGCTGCAACTGGCCGCCGCCGGACTGATGAACTTCTCCCCCCGGCGCGGCGCGGTCGTCACGCGCCTGGAGCCGCGCGAAGTCTTCGGCATGCTGGAGGTGCTGGCGGTGCTCGAATCGGAAGCTGCGCGGCTGAGCGCGCGCCGCATGAGCAACGAACAGCGCCAGGCGCTGGACGCCCTGCAGCAAGAGGCCGAACAGGCCGTGGAGGGCGACGACATCGCCGCCTACACCGCCCTCAACCTGCGCCTGCACGACCTCATCTACCAGGGCTGCGACAACGCCTACCTGGCCGGGCAGATCGTGCGCATCCGCGAGCGGCTGGCGGCCTACCGGCCCGTGTCCTTCGAGCGGCCCGGCCGCATGAAGGCCTCGCACCGCGAGCATGGCGCCATCGTGCGCGCCATCGTGCGCGGCGACGAGCCCGAGGCCCACCGCGCCATGAACGAGCACATCACCGTGGGCGGCACCGCCCAGGCCGAGCTGATGCTGCGCATGCGCTGAGCGCCCGACCGGCCACGCCGGCCCACGAACCGGCGGCCCCAGCCCCCATTTGCATAGCACGCCATCGGCGGCTAGAGTGCCCGCTCCGGGGGATACCCCCCGCAAGACCCGCACACGACGGGTGGGAGGCCACACCAACATGGAACACACGAGCAGCGAACGGGCGATCGCCGAAGGCCATGCCTTGTGGGACAACGCCCCCTGCGGCCTGCTCGCGCTGGACACCGGCCTGCGCGTGCTGGCCATCAACGACACCCTGCTCGACTGGCTGGGCCACGACCGCGCCGACGTGGACCGGCTGGCCAGCGGCGGCGACCTGGACTTTCCCACGCTCGCCCGCCTGCGCGACGAGGCCGACCTGCAGCAGCTGCGCGACCACCTGCACGAGCTGCGCGCCCAGGGCCGCGCGCTCCCGCTCACCCTGCGCCTGTTCGGCAAGGACGGCGCCTTTTTCTCGGTGGAACTGGTCTCGCTCGCGGTGCGCGATGCCAGCGGGCGCTTCCTGCGCTCGCACACCGCCGTGGTCGAGGTCACCGGCCGCGACCGCATCGAGCGCCAGATCGTCGCGCGGCTGC
>NZ_MKSS01000286.1:0-8435 GCF_001897365.1 Hydrogenophaga sp. 70-12 | reverse complement strand
CCTGGACTCGATCTGGTCTCGCGTGACCGCGGACCATCAGGTGGTGCTGGACACCGCGTTCCTGAAAGACCTCAAGGTGCTGATCGATCCGCCGAGCGGCCGCGTTCCGACCACCAGGACCGTCCTTCGCGCGCTGGGCCACGCGGCCACGGCGGACCAGGTCAAGGACAGCGCGGACATCCCGACCATCGCGGACCTCATTCGATCGCTGGAGCCCTTGGAGCGGGAACGTTTCAAGTACCGCTTGAACCGGGACTGGGGGCATGAGGCCTCCACCCAGCAGCTGCTGGCGGCACTGAACGCCCAGGCGCCGGCCAGGCACGGGCCGCACGAAACAACCCGGCGCGTGGAGCGTGAGCAGGCACTGGCGCTCGGGGACCTGCCCTACACCCGGCGCACAAGCCCCGATCCGATGCGCTTCATCGAGCTGAGCGACCCGCCCGCCACGACGGCCGACGCGTCGCCACCCCGGCTGGGTCAGGCGTTTGTCGACATCTTTGGCCAGCGGCTCAAGGGGCTCGGCATCTCGAACTTCCTGACGGTCACCCCCGACACCACCGTCAAGGAACTCGCCCAGTTCACCGCCATGCTGGACAACGAGGCGTTGGAGAGTTTCCGCTTCACCCTGCAATGGGTCGAGCAAGGCCGCCCGCTGGAGCCCGGCCTGAAGAACACGCCGCAAGCACGGCTCACGGCGCGCCTGCTGATGGAAGCAATGGAGACGGTCTGCTGACGGCCCGCCGCCGCAGCGCCACCACGCGCTCGCCCGTGTCCAGCGAGCGCGCCCGCAGCTGGCCACAGCCCGCGTCCACGTCCTGCCCGGCCGAGTGGCGCAGCTTGGTGAGGATGCCCTGGCGGTGCAGGCGGCGCGCGATGTCGGCCGCTTTTTCCCACGCGGGGCGCTGGAACGGCAGACCGTCGACGGCGTTGTAGGGAATGAGGTTGAGCACGCCGTAGCGGCCACCGAGCAGGCGCACGATGCCGTCGATTTCATCGTCGCCGTCGTTCACGCCGTCCAGCAGGGTCCACTGGTATTGCACCGGGTAGCCGGTGGCGCGCGCGTAGGCCTCGGCGCGCTCCACCAGCTCGGTGGGCGTGAGGCGCGGCGCGCGCGGCAGCAGTTGCTCGCGCAGATCGGGCTTGGTGGTGTGCAGCGACAGCGCCAGCGCGGGCTTGACCGCGCCACGCGGCAGGGCCTCGAAGGCGCGATCGTCGCCCACGGTGGAGAACACCAGGTTCTTGTGGCCGATGCCGCCCACGGTGCCCAGCAGCTCGATGGCCTCGAGCACCGCGTCCAGGTTGTGCGCGGGCTCGCCCATGCCCATGAAGACCACCTTGTTCACCGGCCGGCCGGCGCGCGCCAGCGCCACCTGGGCCAGGATCTCGGCGCTGCCGAGCTGGCGCAGCAGGCCGCCGGTGCCGGTCATGCAGAAGGCGCAGCCCACGGCGCAGCCGACCTGGGTGGACACGCACAGGCCGCCGCGCGGCAGGCGCACGCTCTCCACGGTCTGGCCGTCGCGCAGGGCCACCAGCAGTCGGGCCGAGCCGTCCTCGCCCGGGTGCTCGGCCTGCAGGCGCGCCAGGCCGGCGAGTTCTTCGCGCAGCGCCGGCAGGGCCCCGAACAGGGCCTTGGGGAAGTGGTGCTCGGGCTTGCGCCGGCCGGCGTCGGCCGGCAGGGCGTGCAGCCAGTGGCGCAGCACGCGCTGCGCATGCAGCGGCCCAGCCCCGAGGGCGGTGAGGCGTTGGCGCAGTTCGCTCAGTTGCATGGGGCGGGCATTGTCGCGCACGGCACCCGGGCATCCGCTCCCGGTCGACAATGGCCGGCCACGACCAAGGAGACCCCGATGCTGGAAATGGTGATCGACGCGCGCGCCGCCGACCTGGGCCACGGCCTGACGGTGCGGCGCGTGCTGCCTTACGCGAAACGCCGCATGGTCGGCCCCTTCATCTTTGTGGACCACGCCGGCCCCGTGACGCTGGCGGCCGAGGACACGCGCGCGGCCGACGTGCGGCCGCACCCGCACATCGGCCTGTCCACCGTGAGCTACCTGCTCAGCGGACAGATCAAGCACCGCGACAGCCTGGGCGTGGTGCAGGACATCGTGCCCGGCGACGTGAACTGGATGACCGCCGGCCGCGGCATTTCGCACAGCGAGCGCTTCACCCACCCCGACTCCTTCGCGGGCGGCGGGCTGGAGCTGATGCAGCTCTGGGTGGCGCTGCCCGAGCGGGATGAGGAAACCGAGCCGGCCTTCACCCACTACCCGGCCAGCGAGCTGCCGGTGCGCGAACGGGACGGCGTGTGGATGCGCCTGATCGCGGGCGAGGCCTATGGCCTGAAGAGCCCCGTGCGCACGCACTCGCCGCTGTTCTACCTGCACACCGAATGGCAGGCCGGCGCCAGCCTGGCCCTGCCCGGCGGCCACCGCGAACAGGCGGTGTACGTGGCGCGCGGCGAGATCGAGTACGCGGGCGAGGTCTACCGCCCCGGGCAGCTGCTGGTGTTCGGCGACGACGCCGACGCGCTCGTCACCGCGCGCGTGCCGAGCACGCTGATGGTCTTCGGTGGCGAGCCATTGGGCGAGCGGCACGTCTGGTGGAACTTCGTGTCCTCACGCAAGGAGCGCATCGAGCAGGCCAAGGCGGACTGGGCCGCCGGGCGCATCCCGCTGCCGCCGGGAGACGACCAGGAGTGGATCCCGCTGCCCAAGGCCTAGGCCGCGCAGGCCGGCCTAAGACCCGTACGGGTCGTCCGCCTTCCTGCGCTGCACCCGCGCCGCGCCCCACACCACGCGCAGTGGCCGGCCCTCGCGCGCCAGGCTGTCGGCCACCTTGTCGATCACGTGGCGCCGGCGCATGCCGTTGCCGGGCACGTCGAATTCCCAGAGCGTGAGCGAACCGTCGGGCCGCTCCTCCACCAGGATGGAGAAGCGGCCGTAGGGATCGCGGTACTTGAGGGTGCGGCAGTACATGTCGGCTCGCCGGGAACGAGCCGGTAGGTAACCGAAGGGCCGCCGAGGTTCACCACGCACGCCTCGCCCGCGACAGCCCGCTCCGGAGACACCACGGAACCGGCTCCGCCGGGCCGTTGGTGCCGCCCTTCCAGGGGCAGGCGCGCAGCGCCGCGGGGGTCAATACTGCTTGTACGGCAGGAACTTGCCCGACATCACGATATTCACGCGGTCGCCGTTCGGGTCCTTCTCGCGCTTCATGTCCATCTTGAAGTCGATCGCGCTCATGATGCCGTCGCCGAACTCTTCGTGGATGAGCTCCTTGAAGGTGGTGCCGTAGACGCTGATGAGTTCGTAGAAGCGGTAGATCAGCGGGTCGGTGGGCACGCTGGTGGGCAGCGAGCCCTTGTAAGGCACGACCTGCAGCCACTTCTGCTCCTCGGCCGTCAGGCCGAAGACCTTGCCCAGGACCTTGGCCTGCGCAGGCGTGGCGGTCATCTGACCCAGGCACAGGGCCGTGGTCCACTCCTTGGACTGGCCGACTTTCTTGGCGACGTCCTCCCACTTCAGGCCCTTGCTGACCTTGGTGGCGATGATCTTCTCGGTGACTTCGATGCGGCTCATGGTGGGTGGTCTGTTTGTGGTGGTGGGGTGAAAGGGTTGGAGCGGGGGCTGCGGGGTGTCGCCGGTCAATGCGCCTTCGCCCGGGAGACGAGGAAGTCGACGATGTGGTTGCGCAGGGCGTAGTAGCCGTCCAGGTGGTGCAGCTGGGTGCGCGTGCGCTCGCGCGGCAAGGGGTTGTCCACCACCTCGGCCAGGCCGCCCGGCCGGTAGGCGCCATCCACCTCGGCCCCGTTGCTCATGAGCAGGATGCGGTCGGCCAGCAGGATGGCCTCGTCCACGTCGTGGGTGATCATGAACACGGTCTGCCGCGTCTCGCGCACGATGCCCAGGAGTTCGTCCTGGATCGTGCCGCGCGTGAGCGCGTCCAGCGCGCCAAAGGGCTCGTCGAGCAGCAGCATCTTGGGCTGGATGGCGAAGGCGCGCGCGATGCCCACGCGCTGCTTCATGCCGCCCGACAGCTGCGAGGGCTTCTTGTCGATGGCCGGGCTCAGGCCCACCATGGCCACGTACTTCTCGACCTGCGCCTCGACCTCGGGTTTCTTCCAGTCGGGCCAGCGCGACTTCACCGCGAAGGCGATGTTCTGGCGCACCGTGAGCCAGGGCATGAGCGCGTGGCCCTGGAAGACCACGCCGCGCTCCAGGCTGGGGCCAGCGATTTCGCGGCCGTCCATGAACGCGTGGCCCGCGCTGGCCGTGTCCAGGCCGGCCAGCACATTGAGGATGGTCGTCTTGCCGCAGCCGCTGTGGCCGATGATGCAGACGAACTCGCCCCTGTCGATGCCGAAGTCGACGTTGGCGAAGACCGGCTTGTCGGCCTGGTAGGCCTTGGCGAGGCGCTCGACCTGCAGGAAGGCGCGGGGATGGGCGCTCATGGAATTGCCTTGTGCTTGTGTGACGCGTGTCGCGGCTGCGACGCCCTGTTGCCGGCCGTCACTCCACATAGGTCACCGCCTTCTGCAATTGCGCGAACATCAGATCGAGCAGCATGCCCACCACCCCGATCACCAGCACCGCGAAGATCACGTTGGTGAGCGAGAGGTTGTTCCACTCGTTCCACACGAAGTAGCCGATGCCGGTGCCGCCCACCAGCATCTCGGCCGCGACGATGACCAGCCAGGCAATGCCCATGCTGATGCGCATGCCCGTGAGGATGGTGGGCGCGGCGGCGGGCAGCACCACCAGGAAGGCCTTGCGCAGCGGGTTCACCTCCAGCGTGGCGGCCACGTTGAGCCAGTCGCGCTTGACCGAGGCGACGCCGAAGGCGGTGTTGATCAGCATCGGCCAGACCGAGCAGATGAAGATGACGAAGATGCCGCTGACATTGCTGTCCTTGAGCGTGTAGAGCGCGAGCGGCATCCAGGCCAGGGGGCTGATGGGCTTCAACACCTGCACGAAGGGATCGAAGGCCTTGCTCATGAGCGGCGACATGCCGATGAGAAAGCCCAGCGGGATGGCCACCAGCATGGCCAGCGCGAAACCCAGGCCCACGCGCGCCAGCGAATGCGCGATCTGGATGCCGATGCCCTTGTCGTTCGGGCCCTTGTCGTAGAAGGGATCGGACAGGTGCTTCCAGCTGGCCTCGGCCACCGCCAGGGGGGGCGGGAAGCCGTCCGACTTGGCCACGGCCGCGCCCGGGTCCTTGCCCATGAGCTTGGCGTACTCCAGCTCTTCCGGCGTGAGCGGGGCGGCGGCCGAGGGCGCGCCCCCGCCGCCCGTGCCGATCTGCCAGGCGCCGACGAAGACCACCAGCAGCAGCAGCGAGACCAGCGCGGCGCGCAGGTTCAGGTTCAGCGCCTTCATGCTCAAGCCGCCTTGCGGACCGCGAAGCTGTCGAGGTAATCCTTCGGCCTGGCCGGGTCGAACACCTTGCCCATGATGGTGTGCTTCTCGTAGCCCGGCCCGGCCTTGAAGTCCTGGCCGAGCGCTTTCATGTGCCGGCGCGCGTCGGTGATGAGGAAGACGCGCTCGGCGATCTGGTGGTAGTTGACCTCGCCTTTGATGTAGCCCCAGCGCTGCATCTGCGTGAGCATCCACACCGCCATGCTCTGCCAGGGCATGGGATCGAAATCGGCGCGGTCGGGCACGTTCTGGATCTTGCCCAGGCCGTCGGCGAAACGACCGGTGAGCACCTGGGCCACCACGGTCTCGGGCTGGTTCAGGTAGGCCTGCGGCGAGATCACCTTGGCGATGAGTTCGCGGTTCTTGGGCTGCCGGGCCATGGCCGCGGCCGTGAGCACCGAGCGGTACAGCGCCGCGAAGGTATTGGGGTTCTGGCGGATGAATTCGGCGCTGGTGCCGAAGGCGCAGCAGGGGTGGCCGTTCCACAGGTCCTTGGTGAGCACGTGCAGGAAGCCGACCTCGTCGTACACCGCGCGCTGGTTGAACGGGTCGGGGCCGAGGTAGCCGTCGATGTTGCCGGCGCGCAGGTTGGCCACCATCTCGGGCGGCGGCACCACGCGGATCTGGATGTCGGTGTCGGGGTTGAGCCCGTGCTCGGCCACGTAGTAGCGCAACAGGAAGTTGTGCATCGAAAACTCGAAGGGCACGGCGAACCTGAAGCCCTTCCACTGCTTCGGGTCGCGCCTGTCCTTGTGCTTGACGTGCAGCGTGATGGCCTGGCCGTTGGTGTTCTGGATGGTGGCCACGTTCATGGGCGTGGCGTTGGAGCCCACGCCCATGGAAATGGCGAGCGGCATGGGCGACAGGAAGTGCGTGGCGTCGTACTCCTTGTTGATCATCTTGTCGCGGATGAGCGCCCATCCCGCCGTCTTGATGACCTCCACATTGAGGCCTTCGCGCTGATAGAAGCCCAGGGGGTGGGCCATGATCAGCGGCGTGGCGCAGGTGATGGGAATGAAGCCGATCTTGAGATCGGTCTTCTCCAGCCGGCCCTTCTCCTGCGCCATGGCCTGCAGGCTGGCGATGGGCAGCACGCTGGCGATGGCCGCCATGGCCGTGCCCTTGCCCACGGCGCGAAGGAAGCGCCGGCGCACCGCATCCTGCGGAAACAGTGCCTTCACCAGCGTGGCCTCGATGAAGTCGCGGCTGTAGGCCTCGAACTCGCTGCTCTCGCTGCGCTCGCGCAGCGCGCCCGCGGCCTGCGCGGCAGCGGCCTCTTCGGCCTGGTGCTCGGCGATGCTGTGATCTCGCCCGCAGCTGCACTTGAGCATCAGCGGCTTGTCGGCGTTGTACGGGTCGAAGAAGTCGGACATGGCGCACCTCGTGTGTGGGAGATGCGCGGTGGATTGCAAGCCGCGGGCCAGTGGCCGTGCCACGGCGGATGCGCGCGCGATTTCGCGGGCGCTGCGGCGACGCGGCGTAGGGCCAGCCCTACACAGGCGCCGCCTCAGGCGCCGGAACGCTGCCTTTCGGCGTACAGCGCCAGCTCGACGTCGTTCTTGGCGCCGGTCTTTTCGAGGACACGCGCCCGGTAGGTGCTCACCGTGTTCGAGGCCAGGCCCAACCGCGCACCAATTTCGCTCACGGTCAGGCCTTGCGTGAGCAGGCGGTACACCTGGTGCTCGCGGTGCGAGAGCGCCTCGGGGCCGGCCTGCGCGCCGCCGCTGCCGACGGCGGCGGCCAGGGCCTCGGCCGTGGCGGGCGTGAGGTAGCGGCCGCCGCCCGCGCACTTGCGCACCGCCAGCAGCATGTCGTCGGGGTCGGCGCCCTTGTTGAGGTAGCCGCAGGCGCCCAGGCGGATGCAGCGCACCGCGTACTGCTTCTCGGGATAGGTGCTGAGCATGAGCACCGGCAGGTGCGGGTGCTCCTTGCGCAGGCGCTGCAGCACGTCCAGCCCGTCGATGCCCGGCATGGCAACGTCGAGCAGCACCAGGTCCAGGCCTTCGCTGCCGCCCAGCACACGCACCTGCGTGAGCACGTCCTCGCCGCTTTGGGCTTCGGCCACCACGCTCACGTCGGGCGCGTCGGCCAGGATCTGCTTGAGCCCTTCGCGCACGATGCGGTGGTCGTCGCCGATCAGCACGCGGATGGTGTCGGCCAGCAGATCAAAGCGGCTGGCCTCGCTGTATTGGCTGTTCATGTCACCTCCCCGGGCGTCAGCGCGATGGTGAGTTCCATGTGCGTGCCGCGGCCCAGGACGCTTTTGATCCGGATGTCGCCCCCGAAGTGCCCCGCGCGTTCGCGCATGCCCATCACGCCGTAGGCGTTGGCCGCCTCGAAGGCCTGGGGGGCGGCGCCGATGCCATCGTCGCGCACCGACAGCCGCAGCAGGCCCTTGCGGTGACGGATGCGCACGGCGATCCGACGGGCACGCGCGTGGCGGCCTACGTTGGAGAGCATTTCCTGGAAGATGCGAAAGACCGCGATGGCCAGCGGCTTGGCAGGCTCCGGCGCGCCGTCCACCGCCATGCGCCAATCGAGCGCGAGTTCGGCGCTGGCCACGAACTCCTGCGCCTGCCATTCCAGCGCGGCCCACAGGCCCTGGTGGTCGAGGATGCTGGGGCGCAGGTCGGTGATGATGCGCCCGACGTTGTCGACCGCGCTTTCGATCAGCCGGCTCATGTTCTGGCATTTGCAGCGCATGCGCTCGCGCATGCCCTCGGCCTCCTCGGGCTGGCGCCGCGCCTGCTCGGACAGGCGCCTGTCCATCCAGTTCACGTCCATCTTCAAGGCCACGAGCAGGCTGCCCAGTTCGTCGTGCACTTCGCGCGCGATGCGCGTGCGCTCTTCCTCGCGCACGGCCTCGCTGCGCGCGGCCAGCTCGCGCACCTGGCGCAGCGCGGTCTCCAGCGCGCGGGTGCGCTCGCGCACCCGCTGCTCCAGTTGCTCCTTGGCGCCGCGCAGGGCGTCGGCGGCGCGGCGCCGCTCGGTGATGTCGATGAACGTGACCACGGCGCCGCG
>NZ_MKSS01000285.1:0-8565 GCF_001897365.1 Hydrogenophaga sp. 70-12 | reverse complement strand
GCCGCCATCGCCGGGCCCAACGACCCGTCCAAGTTCGACGGCACCCGCTACGCGCCGCAGAAGGCGCTGTACGACTTCAACTTCGCCAGGCCCCTGGACGCCAAGCCCGCCTTCGGCTATGTGAAGAACCACCTGCGCGCGATCAAGGAATACGGCGACCCGAAGTCGCACATCGTGATCGTGGCGCACGGCAACGAACTGCACGCCTTCTCGCGCCTGAACCGCGCGGCCTATCCCGACATGTACGAGGAACTCAAGGCCCTGGCCGACGCCGGCGTGACCATCCGCGTCTGCGCCAACGCGGCGCGCTCGCGCGGCTACAAGCCCGACGAGTTCTACGACGTGATCACCGTGGTGCCGGCCGCCGTGATCGACCTGGCCAAGTGGCAGAACGAGGGCTACAGCTACATGTACGCCGAGTGGTTTCCGCGCCTGACCCGCGAGGAACTGGTCAAGCAGACCCCCGAACTGCAGTAAGCCGGCGCTTCACCAGGTCCGCCCGAAGCGCCCGGGCGGACCGTGCTGCACCAGCAGCGCCTGCCACAGCGCCGTCAACTCGGCGGTGGCGCCCGGGTCGATGGGGTTGAGGTTGACGGCGGTTTGCACCAGCACGAAGCGCGTGATCGGGTCGATCAGCACGAACTGGCCCAGCACGCCGCGCATGGCGTAGTAGCGCGGCGCCTCGCCCGACAGCCAGATCTGGTAGCCGTACGGCGCGTTCAGCCCACGCGCTGGCGTGGTGCTCTCGTAGACCCACGGGCGCGAGACCACCTGCCGCCCGTTCCAGCGGCCGTCGTGGGCGAGCATGAGGCCCAGGCGCGCCCAGTCGCGCAGGCGGGCCACCACGCAGCAAAAGCCCAGCGCCTCGCCCGACGGGTCGGTGTCCCAGGCGGCGTTGGCCTCCGCGCCCAGCGGCGCCCACAGCCGGCGGCTGAAGTACTCGGGCAGCGGCATGCCCACCGCGCGGCTCACCACCATGCCCAGCACCTGCGAGTCGGCGCTGGCGTAGTGGAACACCGTGCCCGGCTCGGCCACGCGCGCGTCGAACTGGCGCACCGCCGCCACCGCGCCCAGGGGCGAGGGCCCGACCAGCGCCTCGGCCAGGCGGTGCACGTCGTCGTTCGGCTGGTAGCTCTCGTTGAAGGCCAGGCCCGAGGACATGGTCAGCAGCGCGCGGATCGGCGTGGCGCCGTAGGCCGTGCCCGCGAGTTCGGGCAGGTAGGCCGACACCTTGTCGTCGATCGAGCGGAGGGCGCCGTCCTCCAGCGCCGCGCCCACCAGCAGGCCGGTGATGGTCTTGGCCAGAGAGTGCGACAGGAAGCGGTCGCTGTCGCGGCGGCCGTACTGGTAGCGCTCGAACAGGATGGTCGAGTCGCGCGCGATCAGCAAGCCCGTCACCGGGTGGCGGCGCAGGTAGTCGTTGAGCGTGAGGGAACGCCCTTCATACGCGTACTGCAGTTCCAGGCTTTGCGCGGCGCGCGACAAAGGGGACGGCGCGCCGGCGGTCGGTACCTCCTTCAGGGGGCGAACCTGGTCGTAGTGGCTGTGCAGGCCCACGTAGAGTTCCTGCCGCAGCTCATCCGGCCGCAAACCGGGCCGGGGCACGGGGTAGCCCTGCGCCTGGCCATAGGCCGCGGCCTGCGGGCCATCTGGCACGAACACGGGATCGGCCCGCGCGCCCCAGGCCATCAGGGCCAAGACGCCGAAGAACGCGGCGGCCAGCGGGCGTCTGCGCAAGGGGAGCGGCGGCATCGCGGTTCCTGTGGGGCCCCGCAGGGGCGGTCGCGCGCATTATGCGAGGCACCCGCGCCGGCACAAAAAAAACAGCGGCCCATGGGCCGCTGTCCAAACCTTGGAGGAGACGCGCGATCGCGGGATCAGTGGGCCTGCACGGCGCTCGGCGCCTGCACCACCGCATTGCCTTGCACGGCGCGCAGGCCGGCCAGGCGGATCTGCTCGGCCTGCTGCGGCGTGGCCACGGGCAGGATCTCGCCGCTGGCGACCAGGCCCAGGCGGCGGGCCTCGGCGGCCTCGGCCAGCACCTGCGCGCGGCTCAGCTGGCTGGCCACCACGGTGGCCTGGGCTTGCGCGGGGTTGGCTTCGCCGCGGGCGATCTGGTCGGCCTTGTACGCCGGTGCGACCTGGGCCTGCACGTCGGCGCGGCTCAGGGTCGATTGGAAGTTGAACACTTCATTGCCCTCCAGCGGACCTTCGGCGAAGGCGGCGCCAGCGGTGAGGGCGAAGGCGATGGGCAACAGGAGGCTTTTCGAGGCTTTCATGACAGTTCCTTTGATGACGACAGATGGAGGGGAGGAGACGCTCTGAATGCCGCTGTGTGCCGGCATGGAAGGAACTGTAGGAAGCGGGGCTGTCGTTTTCCGAACGCCTGAATTACGTATTCGTAACCCAAGGCCGGCTCACTTTCCGTGACAATTTCATGGTGCGCAATCAAATAGCGCACGCCTATTTCCGCCCCTGCCCCACGCCATGCGCATCCTGGTCATCGAAGACGAAGCCAAGCAGGCCGACTACGTGCGGCGCGGCCTGACCGAGGCCGGCTATACCGTCGACGTGGCCCGCGACGGCATCGAGGGCCGCTACCTGGCCACCGAAGGCGACTACCAGCTCGTGGTGCTGGACATCATGCTGCCCGGCGTGGATGGTTTCGGCGTGCTGGCCGCGCTGCGCGAGAAGCGCAACACCCCGGTGCTCATGCTCACGGCGCGCGATCTGGTCGAGGACCGCGTGCGCGGCCTGCAGTCCGGCGCCGACGACTACCTCGTCAAACCCTTCGCTTTCTCCGAGCTGCTCGCGCGCATCGGCGCGCTGCTGCGCCGCGGCCCGGCGGCCAGCAACGAGGCCACCAACAGCCGGCTCAGCGTGAGCGACCTCGAGATCGACCTGCTCAGCCGCAAGGCCACGCGCTCGGGCCAGCGCCTGGAACTCACCGCCAAGGAGTTCGCCCTGCTGGCCCTGCTGGCGCGCCGCAAAGGGCAGATCCTGTCGCGCACCACGCTCGCCGAACAGGTGTGGGACATGAACTTCGACTCCGACACCAACGTGGTCGAGGTGGCCATCCGCCGGCTGCGCGCCAAGATGGACGACCCCTTCCGCCCCAAGCTGCTGCACAACGTGCGCGGTATGGGCTACGTGCTGGAGGAACGCGCGTGAACACCGCCGCCATCACCCCGCCCACCAACTCGGCCACGACGGAGCTGCGCGCCGCGCCCACGCCCTGCGCCTATTCCATCGGCAAGCGCCTGTCGCTGTTGCTGGCGGTGCAGACCATCATCGGCCTGGGCGTGCTGCTGGCCGTCATCTACGCCGCCACCTGGATGCTGTTCGCCTCGCGTCAGCAGGAGGAGCTGCGCGGCTACTCGCACGTGCTCATCGAGGTGCTGAAGGAGACCGATGCCCACGGCACCGAGGCCGACATGGTGCAAAAGCTGCTGTGGCTGAGCGAGCGCCGCCCCGGCAACTTCGTGGAGCTGCGCCGCGCCGACGGCAGCACCCTGTACCGCGATCCCCTGCCCAGCTTCGACCCCGCCACCGCCCCCACGAGCGAACTGCGGTTCGAGGTGCCGCGCGCCGATGGCAGCGCGCCGCTCAAGGGTCGGCTGGTGATGGACTGTTCGCGCGACGCGCAGTACGGCCGGCGCATGGCGCTGCTGCTGGTGGCCGTCACGCTGGCGGGCGGCGCCTTCGTGGCCTGGGCCACCTACTGGCGCGTGCGCAGCAGCCTGCGCCCGCTGATGGACCTGGCGGCGCAGACGCGTGCCATCGACGTGCGCCGGCTGGACCAGCGCCTGACGCTGTGCGAGCCCACCGAAGAACTGCAGCCGCTGATCGAGCAGTTCAACGGCCTGATGCAGCGCGTGGAGCGCACCTACGTTCAGCTCGAAGGCTTCAACGCCGACGTGGCGCACGAACTGCGCACGCCGCTGGCCAACCTGATCGGCCACACCGAGGTGGCGCTGAGCCGCGAGCGCAGCGCGCCCGAGCTCGAGGAGGTGCTGCTGTCCAACCTGGAAGAGCTGCAGCGCCTCGCCGGCATCGTCAACGACATGCTCTTCCTGGCGCAGGCCGACCGCGGCGTGAAGGCGCGGCGCGGCGCGCCCCTGAGCCTGGCCGAGCTGGTGCAGCAGGTGGTGGAGTTCCACGAGGCGCCCATGGAGGAAGCCGGCCTGGGCATCGACATCGAGGGCGACGCCCTGCTCGCGGTGGACGAGCCCCTGGTCAAGCGCGCGCTGTCCAACCTGCTGGGCAACGCCATCCGCTACGCCGACAAGGACTCGCGCCTGTGCGTGCGCATCCTGCGCGAGGGCGAACAGGGCGTGCGGCTGTGGGTGGAGAACGTCGGCCCGGCCATCGAGCCCGAGCACCTGCCGCGCCTGTTCGACCGCTTCTTCCGCGCCGACGCCTCGCGCTGCGAGCTGGAGAAGCCGCACCACGGCCTGGGCCTGTCCATCGTGGCCGCCATCGCGCGCATGCACGACGGCTTCGCGGCCGCCGAGTCGGCCGCGGGCCGCACGCGCGTGGGCTTCAATATGGTGTGAGTCCGGCCTGCCGCGCCTCAGGCCGGCAGGAACAGCGACTGCAGGTCGCTCAGGAAGTCGAAGCCGCGCTCGGTCGGACGCACCCAGCCCCCCTCCCGTTCGACCAGGCCCTTGGCCTCGGCCTCGCGCAAGGCCGCGTCGATGCTGGACAGCGGCAGGCCGGTGCCGGACATGAAGTCGGCCAGCGCGAAGCCCTCGCGCAGGCGCAGGGCGTTGAGCATGAACTCAAAAGGCAGCTGCGCGCGCGGCACCTCGTCCATGCTGGCCACGGCGTCGCCGGCCAGGGCGCGCTCCATGTACAGCCGCGGTTCGCGCACGCGAACCGGGCGAGCGATGCGGTGCGCAAAGCTGAGCTTGCCATGCGCGCCCGCCCCGATGCCCAGATAGTCGCCGAAGCGCCAGTAGTTGAGGTTGTGCCGGCAGGCGTGCCCAGGCCGGGCATAGGCCGAGACCTCGTATCGCTGCAGGCCCGCCACGGCGGTCAGCTCGGTGATGCGGTCCAGCATCTCGTAGGCCTCGTCGTCGCCGGGCAGCGGGGGCGGGAACTTGGCGAAGTAGGTGTTGGGCTCCAGCGTGAGGTGGTAGACCGACAGGTGCGGCGGCGCGAAGGACAGCGCGGTGCGCAGGTCGGCCTCGCACTGCGCGAGCGTCTGGCCCGGCAGCGCGTACATCAGGTCGAGGTTGAAGGTATCGAACACCTGGGCCGCCTCCTCCAGCGCGGCGCGCGCCTGCGCGCCGTCGTGCACACGGCCCAGGGCCTTGAGCTGCGCGTCGTCGAAGCTCTGCACGCCGATCGACAGGCGCGTGACGCCGGCCTGGCGGAAGGCGCGGAAGCGGTCTTTCTCGAAGGTGCCGGGGTTGGCCTCCAGCGTGATCTCGGCGTCGGGCTCCAGCGGCAGGCGCGCGCGCACGTCGGCCAGCAGGCGGTCGATGGCCTGCGGCGAGAACAGGCTGGGCGTGCCGCCGCCGATGAACACGCTGTGCACCGGCCGGCCCCAGACCAGGGGCAGCGAGGCCTCGAGGTCGGCGCGCAAGGCGTCGAGGTAGCGCGCCTCGGGCATGGCCTCGCCCGACGCGGCCGTGGCGCTCCATTCGTGCGAGTTGAAGTCGCAGTAGGGACACTTCTTCAGGCACCACGGCAGGTGGATGTAGAGCGACAGCGGCGGCGGCGCGCCGAGCTGCAGCGTGCCCGGCCGCATCCAGTGGCGCGGGTCGCGGCTGGGCTGCAGATCGCTCATACCGGTGGGGTGGGCGCGAACCAGCGCTCGCGCATGAGCTCGAGCATGGCGCGCGCGGCCTGTCCGCGGTGGCTGTGCCGGTTCTTCACCTCGGGGTCGAGCTCGGCGAAGGTCTTGCCCAAGGCCGGGATGAACATCACCGGATCGAAACCGAAGCCGTGCGCGCCCACGCGCTCGCGCGTGATCAGGCCGGGCGCGCGGCCGGTGGCCACGAGGGGTTCGGGGTCGTCGGCGTGGCGCAGCGCCACCAGGGTGCTGACCAGGGCCGCGCGGCGGTCGCCGACGTCGCGCATCTGCTCCAGCAGCGCGGTGACGTTGTGGTCGTCGCCCTTGGGGTAGCCGTGCTGCGTGGCGTAGTAGGCGGTGTCCACGCCGGGCCGGCCACCGAAGGCTTCCACGCAGAGGCCGGCGTCGTCGGCCACCGCCGGCAACCCGCTCTCGCGCGCGGCGTGCCGGGCCTTGGCCAGGGCGTTCTCGATGAAGGTGCGGTGCGGCTCGGGCGCCTCGGGGATGCCCAGCTCGGCCTGGCGCACGAGCTGCACACCCAGCGGCGCGAACAGGGCCTGCAACTCGGCCAGCTTGCCGGCGTTGTTCGACGCGAGAACCAGCTTCATGCGCCGAGCGCGGCCTTCTGCAAGGCCACGAGTTCGGCGATGCCCTGTTCGGCCAACGCCAGCAGCTGGTCCATCTCGGCGCGGGTGAAGGCCGCGCCCTCGGCCGTGCCCTGCACCTCCACGTAGTGGCCGGCACCGGTCATCACCACGTTCATGTCGGTGTCGCAGGCGGCGTCTTCCACGTACTCCAGGTCGAGCAGCGGTGCGCCGTCCAGGATGCCAACGGAGATCGCGGCCACGTGGTCCCTGATCGGCGAGGCCGTCAGCTTGCCGGCGTCCATCAGGCGGCTCACCGCGTCCTGCGCGGCCACGAAAGCGCCGGTGATCGCCGCCGTGCGCGTGCCGCCGTCGGCCTGCAGCACGTCGCAGTCGAGCGAAATGGTGCGCTCGCCCAGGGCCTTGAGGTCGAACACCGCGCGCAGCGAGCGGCCGATCAGGCGCTGGATCTCCTGCGTGCGCCCGCTCTGCTTGCCCTTGGCCGCCTCGCGGTCGCTGCGCGTGTGCGTGGCGCGCGGCAGCATGCCGTACTCGGCCGTCACCCAGCCCTCGCCGCTGCCGCGCTTGTGCGGCGGCACCTTTTCTTCCACGGAAGCGGTGCACAGCACCTTGGTGTTCCCGAACTCGATCAGCACCGAGCCCTCGGCGTGCATGGTGTAGCCACGGGTGATGCGCACCGGGCGCAGGGCATTGGCGGCCCGCTGGCCCGGTCGTTGGACGGCCGTCATAAAGAAAAACCTCAGGAAATACGAAGCTCAGGCGTTGCGCGCGGCCGCCGTGCGGGCGATCGCCGCATTGATCTCGGCGATCGACTTTTCGATGGCCGCGTCGTCCAGGTCTTCGACGGTGGGGTCGGGCACGCCCGACTGGATGGTGGAGGCGAACACGCCGTCCTCGATGTCTTCGGTGGACACGCGCGTCGTCTGGTACTCGTCGGCGGTTTCCCACTCCATGGCGAGCACGGTGACGTTGTCGCAGCGTTGGCCGCCGCGCCGCAGCGCGGTTTCCACCAGGTCGGGAACGGCCTGCTCCAGCGGGCGCGTGGAGAGCTCGTTCACGATTTCTTCGTCCTCGACCGTGCCCCAGAGACCGTCGGAACACAGCAGCACACGGTCGCCCTGCATGAGCTGCACCGGGCCGGACAGGTCATACACCGGCTTGGCCGGCGAACCCAGGCAAGTGAAAAGGATGTTGCGGTTGATGTGCTCGGTGTTGCGGCCCAGGTGCGCCTGCTGCTCCATGTAGGAATGGTCGCGCGTGCGCGTGAGCAGCTCGCCGTCGCGCACCACGTACAGGCGCGAGTCGCCGCAGTGCACCCAGTGGATGTGGCCGCGCTCCATGACGGCCGCCACCAGCGTGGTGCGCGGCGTGTCGAGCATGCCCTTCTCGGCGGCGTAGCGGATGATCTGGTGGTGCGCGGCCATGAGCGCGCTGGAGAGGAACTCGGGCACCTCGCGCACCGTCGGGTTGGCCGCTTTCTGGAAGTAGGCCGAGAGCGTCTGCAGCGCCAGTTGCGCGGCCATGGCGCCTTCCGGATGGCCGCCCATGCCGTCGGCCAGCACGAACAGGCCGGACTCGCGCGTGTAGGCGTAGCCCATGCGGTCTTCGTTGCGCTCGCGACCGCCTTGCCGGCTGATCTGATAGACCGAAAACTTCATCGGAATTTGGTGCCCACGTCGGTGGACTTGCGCAGCAGTGACTTCTGCTTGTCGGAGACGATGTTGTCGAACTGCAGTCGCATCTTCTCGGCCACGGTGAGCTTGGTGTAGCTGCGCTCGGTCTCGCGGCTGAGTTCCTTCTGCAGCGCGAAGACCGATTGCGGGCGCGAGAGCGGGTCGAGCGACATGCACCACTCGACCACTTCGATCAGGTTGTCGGAGTACACGCCACGCAGGCGCGACAGGGCCAGCGAGAGGCGGTCCTTTTCGAGGCGCTGGGGCGCGTCGTTGGGCGGGTAGCCCTGCATGCTGGCGTAGATGCAGGCACCGATGGCGTAGATGTCGGTCCAGGGGCCCATGGACGAATCGCGCCGGTACATCTCGGGCGCGGCGAAGCCCGGCGTGTACATGGGGCGGATGAAGTTGCCCTCCTTGCTCAGCACTTCGCGCGCGGCGCCGAAGTCGATGAGCACCGCGCGGTTGTCGTCGGTGACGAAGATGT
>NZ_MKSS01000284.1:0-8515 GCF_001897365.1 Hydrogenophaga sp. 70-12 | reverse complement strand
GCCGTGCCGCGGTCCACCGCGACCACCGCTACCGAGTTCTGAGGCGAGCCCTCGATCAGGCGGTCCGAGTACGTGAGGTAGACCAGCGAGTGCCGCTTCGGGTCCACCATGCGCACGATGCGCAGGCGCTTGAAGACCAGGCTGGTGCGCTCGCTGAAGATCTCTTCCTGCGCCTTGATCGGCTTGGGAATGGCGATCGGCCCCACCTGCCGGCAGGCGATGGAGGCCTCGGATTTGTCCTCGGCCAGGCCCAGGGCGCCGCTGATGCCGCCCGTGCGGGCGCGCGAGATGTAGCAGGTCACACCCTGCACGCCGGGGTCGTCGTGCGCCTCGACCACGATCTTGTGGTCGGGACCGATGAACTTGAACACGGTGTCGACGGAGCCGATCTCGTCGGCCGCGGCGGCGGTGGCGAGAGGCGCGAGAAGGAGCAGCAGGACGAGGCGTCGCACGCGGGGCTTTCGGAGGTGGCGGTGCGCCGCATTGTGCGCCGCGCTCATGGCCCGCGTCGATGTGCAACAGCTGAGCCATCGATACGGCCGCGCGCGGCGGCTCCGTACCATCGCGCCGCCGGCCGACGGGGCCCGGGATTCGAGGAGAACACGCATGAGCTGGTTGCGCATGGACGATGTCCGTGAGCGCGCGCGGCGCTACCTGCCGCGCTTCGTTGCCGACTACGTGGACGGCGGCGCCGAGGACGAGCGCTGCCTGGACCACAACGCCCGCGACCTGGCCGCGCTGCGCCTGGTGCCGAACTGCCTGCGCGACACCAGCGCCATCGACACCTCGGTGGAGGTCTTCGGGCGCACCTGGAAGCGCCCGCTGGGCGTGGCACCGGTGGGCTTCAACGGCCTGGTGCGGCCGAACGGCGACGTGCTGCTGGCGCGCGCCGCGGCCTCGCAGGGCCTGCCCTTCGTGCTGTCCACCGCCTCCAACGCGCGCCTGGAAGCGGTGCGCGCCGCCGCGCCCGAGGCCGCGCAGTGGATGCAGCTCTACGTGATGTCCGATCGCGCCATCGCCGAACAGATCGTGCGCCGCGCCGCCGCCGCGGGCTTCGAGGCCCTGGTGCTCACCGTCGACGTGCCCGTGAGCGGCCTGCGCGAGCGCGACGTGCGCAACGGCTTCAAGCTGCCCTTTCGCCCCGGGCCGCGCACGCTGTGGGACCTGGCCAGCCACCCGCGCTGGTCCCTGGGCATGGCGCGCCACGGCGCGCCAGGTTTCGTCAACCTGTCGGAACGCACCGGCGGCGCCGCGTCGGCCCAGGTGCAGGCGGCCCTGCTCGCGCGCGCCATGGACCGCACCCTGGTGTGGGACAGCCTGGCCTGGCTGCGCCGCCTCTGGCAGGGGCCGCTGCTCATCAAGGGCGTGCTGCACAAGGACGACGCGGCGCGCGCCGCGCGCGAGGGCGTCGACGGCCTCATCGTCTCCAACCACGGCGGGCGCCAGCTGGACGCGGCGCCCTCCACCATCTCGGTGCTGCCGGGCATCGTGCAGGCCGTCGACGGCCGCCTGCCGGTGTTCGTGGACAGCGGGTTCCGCCGCGGCAGCGACGTGGTGAAGGCCCTGTCGCTGGGCGCGCGCGGCGTGTTCGTGGGCCGCCCCGCCGTGTGGGGCCTGGCCGCCGACGGCGAGGCCGGCGCGGCGCGCTCGCTGGAGCTGATCGGCACCGAGTTCGAACGCACGCTCACCCTGATGGGCGCCGCCTCGCCGCGCGAGCTCGGCCAGGCCAACCTCAGCCTCCCCTGGGCCCCGCCCCCCTGGCAGGCCGGGGCCTGAACTCAGCCCAGCGGCACACCGCGCGGCTCCCAGGCCGCGTGCGCGAGCGGGTCGCCGTCCAGCAGGCACTGCACGCGCGCGGCCAGGCCGGCGCGGTTGTCGGCCTGCAGCTTGCGAAAGGCGTTGCCCAGGTGGTAACGCACGGTGGGGAACTGCACCTTGAGCTGGCGCGCGATCTCCTTGTCGGGGCAGCCGCTGCTCACCAGCCAGGCCACCTCGGCCTCGCGCCGGCTCAGCTGCGCGGGCTGGCGCATCAGGCGCTCCACCTGATCGGCCACGCGCGGCGCGGGCGCCTCGGAGGCCTCGCCGCGCGTGCGCGCCAGCGCGGCCGTCACCGCCGGCTCCACCAGCCGCAGCGCCTCGATCTCGTGGCTGGTGAAATTGCCGCGGTCCTTGTGGCGCCAGATGCGGAAATCGCCCACGCAGGTGTCGCCCGCGTGGAAGTAGACGTTCACGCCCCAGTGCATGCGGTCGCGCTGCAGGAAGTCGTTGAAGAACTCGGTGCGCGAGAGCTCGGACTGCGGCATCACCTGCGTGGCCACCGTGGGGCGGCGCCGCTGCATCATGGGCTGGGTCAGCGGGTCGATGAAGCGGTAGTAGTCGTCCCAGGAACGCAGGTGCTCCAGCGACATGTTCAAGGCCTTGGCGCGCTCGAAGCGGCGCATGCCGGTGTTCCAGGCCATCGACACGTAGGTGTCGGCGTTCAGCAGCGACAGCATGGGCAGCGCCAGTTGCTCGCGCAGCAGATCGGCGTCCGTGGCTTCGGCCGTGAGGCACATCACCTGGGACAGGGCTTTGGTCTGGGACGAGGACAGGAACATGGCGCGCACTCATGCAAGAAGCATGCGCAAGCCTAGCGGCGCCCCGGGCCGGCGTCATCGTGGTTGACCCGAGGGTCGGCCCGCCCACCGACCCGGCGGCCTAGCAATCCTGTTAGGTGCGGCCCGCGGCGGTGCCACTTAGCCTCGGGCCATCGTTGGAGAGCTGGCATGGAACTCATCGGTCAATCCCTGGACGCGCTGCGGCGCGCGCTCGACGCCCGCGAGCTGTCGAGCCGCGAGCTGGCGCAGGCCTGCATCGCGCGCACGCAGGCCACGCGCGCCCTGAACATCTACGTGGACTTCGACGAGGCCGGGCTGCTGGCGCAGGCCGACGCGGCGGACCAGCGGCTGCGCGCGGGCGAGCGTCTGCCGCTGCTCGGCATCCCCGTGGCGCTGAAGGACAACATCGACGCCCTGGGCTTCGCCTGCGGCGCCGGCACGCGCGCGCTGCACGGCCTGCACCCGCGCCAGGACGCCGCGCTGGTGGCGCGCCTGCGCGGCGCCGGCGCGCTCATCGCCGGCAAGGTGGGCATGCACGAGCTGGCCTTCGGCATCACCAACAACAACGCCGTCACGCAGGCGGTGCACAACCCGCGCGACCCGTCCCGCATCCCGGGCGGCAGCAGCGGCGGCAGCGGCGCGGCGGTGGCGGCGGGCGTGGTGCCGGCGGCCATCGGCACCGACACCGGCGGCTCGGTGCGGGTGCCGGCCGCGCTGTGCGGCGTGGCCGGCCTGCGGCCCACGGTGGGCCGCGTGCCCGGCGAGGGCCTGGCGCCGATCTCCAGCACGCGCGACACCGCCGGGCCGCTGGCGCTGAACATCCGCGACTGCGCCACGCTGGACGCGGTGCTCACCGGCGCCGCCCCCGGGCTGGTGCCCACGCCGCTGCGCGGCCTGCGCCTGGGCGTGCCGCGCGAGCGCTTCTGGGACGACCTGCAGCCCGCCGTGCGGGCCTGCGCCGACCAGGCCCTGCTGGCCCTGGCCGAGGCCGGCGTGGAACTGGTCGACGTGGCCCTGCCCGGCCTCAGCGAAGCCAACGACGCGGCCGGCTTCCCCATCGCCCTGTACGAATTCGTGCGCGACATGCGCGCCTACCTGGAGACCACGCAGCGCGGCGTGGGCCTGGAGGCGCTGGTGGCCGCCATCGCCAGCCCCGACGTGGCGGCGGCCTGCCAGCCGCTGCTGGCCGGCGGCGCCATTCCGCCCGCGCTGTACGAGCAGGCGCTGGCCTCGCGCCGGCGCCTGCAGTCCCTCTACACCGAGGCCTTCCGCGCCGCGCGCGTGCAAGCCCTGGTGTTCCCCACCACGCCACGCACCGCCGCCGCCATCGGCGAGGACGAGACCGTCGAACTCAACGGCCAGCGCCTGCCGACCTTCCCCACCTTCATCCGCAACACCGACCCGGGCAGCAACGCCAGCCTGCCCGGCGTGACGCTGCCGATCGGCTTCGACGGCCGCCTGCCCATCGGTCTGGCGCTGGACGCGCCCATCGGCGCGGACCGCGCGCTGCTGGCGATCGCGGCGTCCGTCGAGGACCTGTTCCCACCGGCGCGCCCCATCGCGTCCCCAGCGCCCTGAACGCCCGGGCGTTTCCCCTCCCCACCGTCCCTTCACTTTCTTCCGAGGAGTTCTCCATGGACCGTCGCGCCCTCCTGCAAGCCACCGCCGGCCTGGCCGCCACCCTGGGCCTGGGCCGCGCGGCCATGGCCGCCAGCCCCCTGACGGTGGCCGTCATGATCCCGCAGAGCGGCCCCGCCGGCCTCTTCGGCCCCACCGCCAAGGCCTGCGCCGAGCTCGCCGCCGAGGTCATCAACGCCCAGGGCGGCGTGCTGGGCCGCCCGCTCAAGCTGGCCTTCGGCGACGCCGGCGCCGCGCCAGCCGAGGCCGCGCAGTCGGCGCTCAAGCTGTGGCGCGGCGCGGGTGCGGGCGCCGTCATCGGCATGCACGACAGCGCGGTGCGCGGCGCACTGGTCAACCTCTTCAAGGGCCAGGTGCCCTACTTCTACACGCCGGTCTACGAAGGCGGCGAGTGCGCCAAGGGCACCTACATGAACGGCGAGACGCCCTCGCAGCAGCTGGAGCCGGTCATCCCCTGGATCGCCGCCGAGCGCAAGCCCAAGAAGTGGTACCTGATCGGCAACGACTACGTCTGGGGCCGCAACACCAACGCCGCCGCCAAGGGCTACATCCAGAAGACCGGCGCCGAGGTGGTGGGTGACGAGTACCTGCCGTTCACGGTCGACAACTTCGACTCCAGCCTGGCGCGCATCCGCGACAGCGGCGCCGACGCGGTGCTGGTCTCGCTGGTGGGCGGCGCCTCGGTCAGCTTCAACAAGGCCTTCGCCGGCCTGGGCATGAGCGATCGTGCCCTGCGCCTGGGCACGCTGATCGAAGAGAACACGCTGGCCGGCATCGGCGCCGCCAACGCGCGCAACCTCTACGCCAGCACCGGCTACTTCGCCGGCTCCACCTCGCCCGCGGCCAAGGCCTTCCTGGACCGCTTCAACCAGCGCTTCAGCGCCCAGGCCCCGGGGCTGAGCACGCTCACCGAATCGGTCTACGAAGGCTTCCTGATGCTGCAGGCCATCGCCACCAAGGCCAAGTCGCTGGACGTGGCCAAGATGGACGCCGCCAGCGAGGGCGCGAGCTACCAGGGCCCGCGCGGCACCGTCACCATGCGTGCGCGCCACGTGGAGCAGGACGTGTTCGTCGCCGACGTCACCGACAAGGGCTTCCGCGTCGTCAAGACCTTCCCACGCATCGGCGCGGGCCAAACCTGCAAGGTCTGACCGCGCATGGACCCGGGCCTGCTGCTGCACCTGCTCAACATCGCCTACGAACTGGCCACGCTGGCGCTGACCACGCTGGGCCTGGCCGTGGTGTTCGGCCTGCTCGGGGTGATGAACATGGCGCACGGCGAGTTCGTGATGCTCGGCGCCTACGCCGTGGTCGCGGTGCAGTCCTGGGGCTGGCCGCTGCTGGCGGCGGTGCCGCTGGCCATGGCGGTCTGCGGCGCGCTGGGCTATGGCGTGGAGCGCTGGCTGATCCGCCCGCTGTACCAGCGCCCCTTTGACACCCTGCTGGCCACCTGGGCGCTGGCCATGCTGATGCGCAAGAGCGTGGAAGCGGTGTTCGGCAAGGGCTACCGCAACGTCGAGAGCGAGCTGGCCATGCCCATGAACCTGGCCGGCCTGCAGTACCCCGCCTACCGGCTGGGGCTGATCGCCTTCAGCGTGGGGGTGATCCTGTTCCTGTTCGTCTGGTACCGGCGCAGCGCCGTGGGGCTGCGCGTGCGGGCCATGGTCGGCAACCCGCTGCTGGCCCAGGCCCTGGGCATCGACACGCGCCGCCTGGCCTCGCAGGCCTTCGTGGTCGGCGTGGTCATGGCCGGGCTCTCGGGTGTGCTGCTGGCGCCGCTGATACGCATCGAGCCCGGCATCGGCGTGGACTACCTGCTCGACGCCTTCTTCGTGCTCGTGGTGGGTGGCCTGGGTTCGCTGGGCGGCCTGGTCGGCGGCGTGGGCGTCATCGGCGGCACGCAGTCGGTGGTGAGCAGCGTCTCGGGCCAAACCAGCGGCTACGCGGTGGTGCTGGTGCTGTCCATGCTCTTCCTGTGGCTGCGACCGAATGGACTCTTCTCGCGCCGCTGAGGCCGCCCCCAACGCCATGCCGTCGACGACACGCCCGGGCCCGCGCCCCCTGCTGCCCCTGGTCCTGCTCGCCCTGGGCCTGATCGCCGTGCCGGTGCTGGGCGACGGCTTCCTGGCCTACCAGGTCGCGCTGTTCCTGATCTACGGCATCGCCACCCAGGGCGTGGCCCTGTGCTGGGGGCGACTGGGCTTCCTGCCGCTGGGGCAGTCGCTGTTCTTCGGCCTGGGCGCCTACCTGGCGGGCGGCGCGCTCAAGGCCGCCGAGGCGCAGACCAGCTGGATCCTGGCGCTGCCGCTGGCGGTGCTGCTGCCCGCGCTGCTGGCCTACGCGCTGGCGCGGCTGGTGTTCGCGCGCAGCCAGCGCAGCGGGCCGTACTTCTCGCTCATCACCCTGGCCGCGGCCATGCTGGGCTTCCTGGTCGCGCAGCAGTGGTCCTCGGTCACCGGCGGTTTCAACGGCCTGTCCGGCGTGCCCGACCTGCCCGGCACCGAGCGCTTCAGCACGCTCTACTGGGTGGTGGCCGCCGCGGCCCTGGCCAGCACGGCGCTGCTGGGCGCGCTGCTGCGCCGGCCCATTGGCGTGCTGTGGCACGCGATCGCGCAAGACGAGGAGCGCCTGCAGCTGTTCGGCTACGCCACCGACCGCATGAAGGCCGCCGCCTTCGCGCTCGCGGCCGCTCTGGCGGCGCTGGCCGGCGGGCTGTTCGCCGCGCACCAGGGCATCGTCACGCCGGTGGCCATGGGCTTCGTGCTGGCCACCGAGTTCGTCATCTGGGCCGCGGTGGGCGGCAAGCTCAGTCCCCTGGGCGCCCTGCTGGGCGCGGTGGTGGTGGGCTACGCCTCGTCCGAGCTGCGCGACCGCATCGCCTTCTGGGAGGTGCTGGTGGCGCTGGTCTTCATCCTGGTGGTGCGCTACCTGCCCGACGGCCTGGCCGGCCTGGTGGCCACGCTGCGCGCGCGCCGCGCCGCCGCCCCGGCCGAAGGCCCGCGCACGCCGGCGCCCGCGCGGCGCGCGCCGGTGTCCGGCCTGTCGCTGGCGATCGACGAACTCTCGGTGGCGCAGAACGGCGTGCGCATCCTCGACGGCCTGTCCCTGGACCTGCAAGGCCCCGGCATCCGCGCGGTGATCGGCCCCAACGGCGCGGGCAAGACCTCCAGCTTCAACGCGCTCACCGGGCGCCTGCCGGTGCGCGGCGGGCGCCTGCGGCTGGGCGGCGAAGACGTCACCGGCTGGCCCACCTGGCGCGTGGCCGCGCAGGGCGTGGGCCGCAAGATGCAGGTGCCGACGGTGTTCCGCGAGCTGAGCGTGCGCGACAACCTGCTGATCGCGGTCTGGGCCGGGCGGCTGTCGGCGCGCGACGCGCTCGGCCTGGCGGCCCACCGCTGGACCACCCCGCTGCAAGACGAGCTGCTGGCGCGCTTCCCCGCCCTGCGCGAGCAGTGGGGGGTGCCGGCCGGCGCGCTGTCGCAGGGCCACCGGCAGGCGCTGGAGTTCCTCATGACCGTGCTGCCCGAACCCGGCCTGGTGCTGCTGGACGAGCCCTGCGCGGGCCTGTCCAGCGCCGAGACCCGGCACATGGCCGAGGCCATCCAGGCGGCGGTGCGGCGCCTGGGCGCGGCCGCGCTGCTGATCGAACACGACATCGACGCCGTCGCGGCCCTGGCCGACGAGGTCTTCGTGCTGCACCAGGGCCGGCTGCTGGCGCGCGGCAGCCTGCGCGAGGTGCAGGCCGATCCGCGCGTGCGCGCGGTCTACGCGGGAGGGCACAAATGAGCGCGACGGCGGCCGAGGGGCTGCGCTTCGAGGGGGTGGTCTGCGGTTATGGCGACACCATGGTGGTGCGCGGCTTGAGCGGCCGCGTGCGGCCGGGCCAGGTGCTGGGCGTGCTGGGCCGCAACGGCGTGGGCAAGACCACCCTGGTGCGCGCGCTGGCGGGCCAGCTGCCGCTGCGCGAAGGCCGGATCCACTGGCAGGGCCGCGATCTGGCGCGGGTGCCGGCGCACGCCCGCTGGGGCCTGGGTATCGCGCTGGCGCCGCAGGAGAACGTGGTGTTCGGCGACCTGAGCGTGGAGGAAAACCTCTGGCTGCACCGGCGCGTGCGCGGCCTGGAGGCCTACGAGGCCTACCTCGACGCCTTTCCCCGCCTGCGGGAGCGGCGGGCCCAGCGCGCCGGCTCGCTCAGCGGCGGCGAGCGCAAGCTGCTGTCCTTCGTGCGCACCCTGGGCGCGGCGGCGGCGCTGAGCGTGCTGGACGAGCCCACCGAGGGC